>CAMLQP010000039.1 GCA_946482115.1 uncultured Comamonadaceae bacterium | reverse complement strand
CTTCGGCGGCGGCCAGGTCGACATCACCAGCGGCAAGTTCGTGTTCTCGGCCAGCCAGGCCTTCTGGGTCGAGAACGGAAAAATCCAGTACCCGGTCAAGGGCGCCACGCTGGTCGGCAGCGGCCCCGAGTCGCTGAAAAAGGTCAGCCTGATCGGCAACGACATGGCGCTGGACAGCGGCGTGGGCACCTGCGGCAAGGAGGGCCAGAGCGTGCCGGTGGGCGTCGGTCAGCCGACCTTGCGGATCGACGGGCTGACCGTGGGTGGAACGGCCTGATTTCGGGCCGTAAAAAACCTGTGCTACATTTGCCCGTCATGAAAGCCGCCCGCTTTTACTTTGCCTACTTTTGGTTCTCACGCGTCACCGACGGCAGAGAGGCCCAGGCGTAGGTAAAAGCAGCCAGGCTACAAGAATCTCAAGAAACCGTCGGTGCACCCCGGCGGTTTTTTTTTGCCCCTTCACCTTTTCCCCTTCAACCCGTTCAGGAGCCCCGCGATGAATGCCAAAGCCACCAGCCCCGAGTCCTGGTATGCGAGCGTCGAGAAAACCAGCCAGACCGACGACGAACGCATCAAGGACATCACCGTGCTTCCGCCTCCTGAACACCTGATCCGCTTTTTCCCGATTGCCGGCACGGCGGTGGAGACGCTGATCTCCCGCACCCGCAAGAGCATCCACCACATCCTGCACGGCAAGGACGACCGCCTGCTGGTCGTCATCGGACCGTGCTCCATCCACGACCCGGCGGCCGCGCTGGACTACGCGCGCCGCCTCAAGGTGCTGCGCGACCAGCACGCCGACACGCTGGAGATCGTGATGCGGGTCTATTTCGAGAAGCCGCGCACCACGGTGGGCTGGAAGGGCCTGATCAACGACCCCTACCTCGACGAGAGCTACCGCATCGACGAGGGCCTGCGCATTGCGCGCCAGCTGCTGATCGAGATCAACCGCCTGGGCCTGCCCGCGGGCAGCGAGTTCCTGGACGTGATTTCGCCGCAGTACATCGGCGACCTGATCGCCTGGGGCGCGATCGGCGCGCGCACGACGGAAAGCCAGGTGCACCGCGAGCTGGCCTCGGGCCTGAGCGCGCCCATCGGCTTCAAGAACGGCACCGATGGCAACATCAAGATCGCGACCGATGCGATCCAGGCTGCCGCGCGCGGCCACCACTTCCTGTCGGTGCACAAGAACGGCCAGGTCGCCATCGTGCAGACCAACGGCAACAAGGACTGCCACGTGATCCTGCGCGGTGGCAAGACGCCCAACTACGACGCTGCCAGCGTGGCCGCGGCCTGCAAGGAGCTCGATGCCGCCAAGCTGCCCGCGAAGCTGATGGTGGACTGCAGCCATGCCAACAGCAGCAAGCAGCATGAGCGCCAGGTGGATGTGGCGGGCGACATCGCCGGGCAGATCGCGGGCGGCTCGCGCAGCGTGTTCGGCGTCATGGTGGAGAGCCACATCCACGGCGGTGCGCAGAAGTTCACCCCGGGCAAGGACGAAGTGGGCGCACTCGAGTACGGCAAGAGCATCACCGATGCCTGCATCGACTGGGAACACTCGGTGAAGGTGCTGCAGACCCTGTCGGACGCCGTAAAGGCCCGCCGCGCGGTTTGAAGTGCGCCGCGCTTGGCGGCACAATGGGCCTCAGACGTCCGACCAGGAGACCCGACCCATGCGCTGCCAAGTGATCGTGAGCTGGGGTGACCACACCCAGTACCCGTTCGATCTGGAGGAAGTCCAGCCGCTGCCGCACGATCAGGCGCGCGCCTGGCTGGACCAGCAGTTCACCGAGCTGGGCTGCGAGCCCCTGCGCCCCACCGGCAAGGTGCTGCTGGCCGACAAGGTGGTGGCCATCGCCATGGCGGCTGGCCAGAGCCGCTTCTCGCAAGAGGCTTTCAGGCCCTGGGCGCAGGATTTCGCGCGTGCCGCCAGTTCGGCCCTGGCCAAGCCGGTTGTTCGGGTGGACGTGCCTTCGCTGACCGTCAGCTACTGAACTTCAGCTTCAGCGCGTCCAGCAGCTTCTGGTGGATGCCGCCGAAGCCGCCGTTGCTCATGCACAGCAGCTGGTCGCCGGGCAACACGGCGGCCATCACCTGCGCCACCAGCGTGCCGATGTCGCCCGCCACCTGGGCACGCGCGCCCATGGGCGCCAGTGCCTCGGCCGCGTCCCAGCCCAGGCCGCCGCTGTGGCAGAAGGCCAGATCGGCCTGTTCCAGGCTCCAGGGCAGCTGGCTTTTCATGGTGCCCAGCTTCATGGTGTTGCTGCGCGGCTCGAAGATGGCCAGGATGCGCGCCGCGCCGACCTGGCGGCGCAATCCATCCACCGTGGTGCGTATCGCGGTGGGGTGGTGGGCGAAGTCGTCGTAGACCGTGACGCCGTTCACCGTGCCACGCCGTTCCATGCGGCGCTTGACGTTCTGGAACGCGCCCAGTGCCTCGGCCGCCCGCGCGGGCGGCACGCCCAGGTGCTCCGCCGCCGCGATGGCCGCGAGCGCATTGAGCTGGTTGTGCACGCCGCCCACGCCCCAGCGTACCCGGGCCACTTCGCGGCCAGCCTGCAGCACGGCGAAGTCGTGCGGCTCGCCGTCGGCGGCGAAGTCGCTCACCGCGCTGCCGAAGCTGCGCTGCTCGCTCCAGCAACCCTGGTGCAGCACGCGCGCCAGGCTTTCCTCCAGCCCGTTGAAGACCACGCGGCCCGAGGGCGGCACGGTGCGCACCAGGTGGTGGAACTGGCGTTCGATGTCGGCCAACGAATCGAAGATGTCGGCGTGGTCGAACTCCAGGTTGTTGAGGACGGCGGTGCGCGGGCGGTAGTGCACGAACTTGCTGCGTTTGTCGAAGAAGGCGGTGTCGTATTCGTCCGCCTCGATGACGAACGGTGCACCTGCCCCCAGGCGCGCGGAGACGCCGAAGTTCAACGGCACACCGCCCACCAGAAAGCCGGGCTTGAGCCCCGCGTGTTCCAGCACCCACGCCAGCATAGAGGTGGTGGTGGTCTTGCCGTGCGTGCCCGCCACGGCCAGCACGTGACGGCCTTGCAGGATGTGTTCGCTCATCCACTGCGGGCCGCTGGTGTAGGGCAGGCCGGCGTCGAGGATGGCTTCCATCAGCGGGAACTTCGGCGAGCCGTCGGGCAGGCGTGCGCGGCTGACCACGTTGCCGATCACGAACACATCGGGTTTCAGGGCCATCTGGTCGGCGCCGAAGCCTTCGATCAGGTCGATGCCCAGCGCGCGCAGCTGGTCGCTCATGGGGGGGTAGACGCCGGCGTCACAGCCGGTGACGGTGTGGCCTGCCTCGCGGGCCAGGGCGGCGACACCGCCCATGAAGGTCCCGCAGATACCGAGGATATGGATGTGCATGCGGCGATTATCGGGGCCCCGCGAGGCACAATCCCGGCCATGGACAGCAAGGACACCGTGAAGCGCGAGATCGCCGCCGCCGCCGCCCGCCTGGTGGTCGATGACGGGCTGGAATACGGCCCGGCCAAACAGCGCGCGCTGAAGAGCCTGGGCCTGCCGGCCCGCACCGAGCTGCCCGACAACGTGCTGGTGGAGGAGGCCGTGCGCGAGCACATCGCGCTGTTCCACGCCGACACCCAGCCGGCCGAGCTGCGCGCGCTGCGTGAGCTGGCGCTGGTCTGGATGGAGCGGCTGGCCGAATTCCGCCCCCACGTCGGTGGCGCGGTCTGGAACGGCACCGCCACCCGCCTGTCGGACATCTACCTGCAGCTGTTCTGCGACGACCCCAAATCGGCGGAAATTGCGCTGATCGAACACCAGGTGGACTACGAGCCGCGCACGGTGAGGGGTTTCAGGGGCGAACCCGTGGAGGCGCTGAGCCTGCGCAGCCGTTGCGAGGAACTTGGCGAGTGGATCGGTGTCCACCTGATGATTCACGACCGCGACGACCAGCGCGGCGCGCTGCTGCCCGATGCCCAGGGCCGCAAGCCGCGCGGCGACATGGCGGCACTCAGGGCCTTGCTGGCCGAACAGGAAACACCTTAGACATGAAGAACAGACGCGGATGGCTGACCGGCGGCGTGGCCGCCCTGGCGGCGCTGGCCGGTGGCGGCCTGGCGTGGTGGCGTTTCCAGCCCCACGCGGTGGACAGCGGCGCCGAGGCCGCCTGGTGGGGACTGAGCTTCGAGACGCCGCAGGGCGACGCGACACTGTCCATGGCCAGCCTGCGCGGCCGGCCGCTGCTGGTCAATTTCTGGGCCACCTGGTGCCCGCCCTGCGTGGAGGAGCTGCCGCTGCTCAACACCTTCTACCGCGAACAGCGCGCCAAGGGGTGGCAGTTCCTGGGCCTGGCCATCGACCAGCCCAGCGCGGTGCGGCGTTTCGTGCAGAACATCCCCATCGATTTCCCGGTGGGCATGGGCGGGCTGGGCGGCACCGAGCTGGGCAAGTCGCTGGGCAACAGCAGCGGCGCGCTGCCGTTCACGGTGGTGTTCGGTGCCGATGGCGCGGTGGCTCACCGCAAGCTGGGCCAGGTCAAGCCCGACGACCTGGCGCAATGGGCCCGGTCGACCACCTGATCAGCTGGCTGGTGGGCTGAGCAGCGACTCGAAACGCGCGGCCGGCAGGCCAGGCGCGTACAGGAAACCCTGGTACTGGGTGCAGCCGATGTCGGCCAGGAACTGGCGTTGTGCCTCGGTTTCCACGCCTTCGGCCACCACCGCCAGGTCGAGCGCGCGGCCCATCTGCACGATGGCGCTGACGATGGCCCGGTCGCTGCTCTGCGCCGGCAGGTGCTGGACGAAAGAGCGGTCGATCTTGAGCTTGTGGATGGGAAACTGCTTGAGGTAGGCCAGCGACGAGTAGCCGGTGCCGAAGTCGTCGATGGCCAGGTGCAGACCCAGGGCGGCCAGCGCGCGCAGCCGCTCCAGTGCCTCGTCGGCGTCGTGTATCAGGATGGACTCGGTCAGCTCCAGCTCCAGTAGGTCGGGCGCCAGTCCGTGTTCGGCCAGCGTGGCGGCCACGGTGTCCACGAAGCGCGCCTGCTGGAACTGCAGCGCCGAAACGTTGACCGACACCCGCACCGGGCGCCCTTCGCGCTGCCATCGCGCGGCCTGGCGGGCGGCTTCGCCCAGCACCCACAGGCCAATGTGCACGATCAGGCCCGATTCCTCGGCCACCGGAATGAACACCGCGGGCGACACCGTGCCCAGCACCGGGTCGGTCCAGCGCAGCAGGGCCTCGCAGGCCAGCAGACGGCCGTCGGTGGTGGCCACCTGGGGCTGGTAGTGCAGTTCGAAGCGGTTCTCGGCCAGCGCCTCGCGCATGGCCTGGTCCATCTTCATGCGCGCCAGCAGGTCCACGTTCATCTGCGGCTGGTAGAAGCGGAAGTTGCCCTTGCCGCGTTCCTTGACCCGGTACATCGCCGTGTCGGCGTGCTGGATCAGCTCGTCCAGCGTGCGGCCGTCGTCCGGATACATGGCCACGCCGATGCTGCAGCCCAGCGTGAAGGCCATGCCATCGAGCTCGATGGGGCGCGAGATGGCGTCCAGGATGCGCTGGGCAGTCAGCTCGGCCGCACGTGCCTCGGCCTCGTGCAGGTGCACCACGAACTCGTCGCCGCCCAGGCGGCACAGGGTGTCGGTCTGGCGCAGGCAACCCTTGAGGCGTTGCGCCACCTCCTGCAGCACGCGGTCGCCGAACAGGTGGCCCAGCGAATCGTTGATGTGCTTGAAGCGGTCCAGGTCCAGGAACAGGATGGCGAAGGGTTTGCCGTCGCGCTGCGCCATGCTCAGCGCGTACTCCACGCGCTCGGTCAGCAGCAGCCGGTTGGGCAGGCCGGTCAGCGGGTCGCTGTAGGCCAGCTGCTCGATGCGCTGCTGGGCCGCGAGCTTTTCGGTCAGGTCCTTGGCGAAGACGATGGTGTGGCGCGGGTGGCCGTCGGCATCGGCCAACAGCACCCAGGAGGCCAGCACCGCGAAGGCGGCACCGTCGTGGCGGCGGTGCCAGACCTCGCCCTCCCAGAAACCCTGGGCCATCAGCTGGTCGGCGATGCGCCGGTTCAGGTCCGGGTCGTTGGGCGAGAAGAACAGGTCGCGCGACGAGGTGCCCACCAGATCCGCGGCTTCGCACTCCATGAGCCGCGCGGCCATGGGGTTGGCCATGACGACGCGGTACTCCGGGTCGGTGACGAAGATGGCGTCCAGGCTGGATTCGAACACTTTGGCCGCGAGCTGCAGCTGGCTTTCGGCGGCCAGGCGTTCGGTGATGTCGCGAAACGAATACACCCGGCCAATGGGCCGGCCGCGCCCGTACTGCGGCAGTGTCACGCGCTCGAGCACGCGTCCGGTGCGCAGCACCAGGATGTCGGTGCATTCGAGCAGCGGCGTGCGCAGGATCTGCTGCAGCCGCTGGTGGTAGTTCTCGCTGTCGGCCGCCTGCTGCTGCAGGAAGCTGTGGATGGCGGCGTCGTCACGGGTCTGCTGCAGGTGTTCCGGCAGACCCCAAAGGCGCGTGAAGTTGCGGTTGTAGCCGCGGATGTGCCCTTCGAGGTCGCACACCAGGATGCCATCGGCTGTCGACTCCAGCGTGGCGCGCAGTTCGGCGATCAGTTTTTCCAGCTCGCTTTCGGCGCGCCGCTGCAGGGTCCGGTCCAGGATGCCGACCACGTAGTAGCGCTGGCCGTCAGGCAGCGACAGGCGGCTGACGCGGCGCTCGACCTGGACGGATTCGCCGCTGCTGTGGCGCAGCAGGGTCTCGGACTGGATGTGGTCGGCCTGGCCCGCCGCCACGTCCTCCCAGAAGAACAGGTCCTCGGGCGTGGCGGTGAAATCCACCACCGGGCGGCCCAGCATGTCCTCGTTTTCCAGACCCTGCAGCCGGCAGGCGGCGCGGTTGACGGCGACCAGGCGCAGATTTACCGGATCCACGACCCAGACGGCCTCGAGCACGCCCTCGATCAGTGGCGCCCAGTCCAGCCGCATCATGCGACCGCGGCGGCCACCAGCGGGTCCGCGGCGCGTTCGAAGTAGTAACAGATGCGCTGGCGCGGCGAGAGGTAGTCGATGGTCGCGCGGGGCAGCTGCAAGGGGCGCACACTGCGCTTGATGCCCAGCTCGGGCCGGGTTTCAAGGTCGATGATCAGGGCTTCGTCCTTGGGCACGGCCGGTTCGTGCACGATGATGCGCGGACGCAGCGGGCGCGAGGAATTGACCGACACCACCATGGCGTAGCGCGAGTCCGCCAGCTGCACCACCGAACCCGGCGGGTAGACGCCCATCATGCGGATGAAGGCTCCCAGCGTGTTCATGTCGAAGCGGGCCTTCATCTGGGCGAAGATCAGCGACAGCGCCTCGTGCGGCGTCAGCGCGCCCGACGGGTTGCCGGGGTTGCAAAGGTTGTCGTAGCGGTTGACCAGCGCCAGGATGCGAGCCAGCGGGCTGATCTTGTCGCCTTTGAGTCCGAGCGGGAAGCCGCTGCCGTCTTCCATCTCGTGGTGCTGCGAGATGCCCAGCAGCGTGGGCATGGAGAATCCCATCTGCCGGGTGAGCGCCGCGCCGTGCCCGACATGGCCCTGGTAGAGCTTGTGCTCGGCCGGCGTGAAGTGTTCTTCGCGGAACCGCACGCGATCCGGCAGGCGCGATTTGCCCACGTCGTGCATCAGCGAGGCGTTGCCGAGGTCGTTGAGCGCCTCCTGGTCCAGTCCCATCGCCTTGCCCAGCAACAGGCACAGCACGGTCACGTTCACCGAGTGCAGCGACGCGCGGTCGCCCAGGCCCTCGGACAGCAGCCGGATCACCGACTCGCCGTTGCCCAGCATCTGGTCGACGAAACCGCGAACCACGGCCTGGGCGTGTTCGCGTGCCTCCTGCGGGCGCTGGTCCATTTCCTCCACCACCTGGCGGTAGCTGCGCGCCGCGTCGGTGTAGTGGCGCTCACAGACCATCAGGCTGTGGCTCTGGGCATTGAGCAGCGCACGGCGGGCCTGGCGCTCCAGATCGGCCGCGCTGCGTGCCGCGGCCGCCGGGTGCGGCGCATCGGCCGCGTCGTCAGGGGCGCTGGCACCGGCCGGCGGGGCGGCGGATTCGGGCGGATCGCTCCGGTCCGGCGACCAGCGCACCTTCGCCACGCCGAGCGAGCGGATGGTGTCGATCTGCTGCTGGCTGGTGATCTTGAAACTGCTGAGAGGAAAGGGATGGTCCATCCAGCCCAGATCCAGGTGTACGAAGACTCCGACGCGAAGGTCGGCGACATCGATGGACGGCAGTGGGCTCTCTTTCATCGTCTGGTCGGGGCGAGGAACCCGCTTGGGTGCTGAAGGTCATTATGGCTAAACTTGTTCACATTTATTGGGCATAGCTGTCCATTTCTTTCATGTCGTTCTACGTTCCGTTGCCCTTGGACACCATACCCCTGGGGGCTCCCATACCGATCAACGTGTGGGAGGCCGACGGCACGCTGTTGCTGCGCAAGGGCGAAGTGATAGAAACCGAGCGCCACCGCATCAACCTGATGGCACATTCGCCGGTGGTGCTGGAGTCCGACTTCAAGGCCTGGACCTATAGCTACACCACGCAGCTGGACCGCATGGTCCGGCGCAACGAGAGCATCAACAAGCTGGCCGAGGCGACGCGCCCCACGGAGCTCAGCACCGCCGAGCAGCCGGACAACATGGATCCGGTGACCGCATGGCCCGACCTGCAGGCCGCGCTGGCCACGCTGCTGCACCAGAATGCCGAGGCGCACGACTTCGTGAGCCGGCTGGTGGTCCTGGAAGCCCGTGCGCAGCGTCTGGTCCAGATGCGGCCCGACGATGCCTTGTTCATGTTGTTGTTGCTTTTGCACGACAGAACCCTCAGCTATTGCGCCTCGCACGCGCTGCTGTGCGCCGTCATGTGCGAGCTGGTGGCGCCTGTGGCCGGGGTTCCGGCGGGCGAACGCCAGTCGCTGTTCCGGGCCGCCATCACCATGAACATCGGCATGGCCCGCCTGCAGGACGAACTGCTCAAGCAGGCCGGCCCCGTCACCGACGGCCAGCGGGAGGAAATCCACAGCCATCCGCTGCGCAGCCTGCAGCTGCTGAAGGCGTTGGGCGTGGGTGACACCTGCTGGCTCCAGCTGGTGGCCGATCACCACGAAACGCCCCAGGGTGACGGCTATCCAGCCGGCAAGACCGATCTCGGCGCTGCCCAGCAGCTGCTGCACCTGGTGGATGTGTTCGTGGCGCGGCTGAGCCCGCGCCGCAGCCGGCCCGGCCTGGCGCCGCAGCAGGCCGCGCGCGCCATCTACCTCAACGAGGCCGGTGAGCCGAACGCCATCGGCGCGGCGCTGGTGAAGACGCTGGGCATCTACCCGCCCGGGAGTTACGTGCGGCTGGCCAACGACGAGGTGGCCGTGGTGGTGCGCCGGGGGCGGCGCGCCAACGCGCCGCTGGCGTTCAGCATCGTGGGCCGCCAGGGCCTGCCGATGGGCGAGCCGGCCCTGCGCGACACGCTGGAGCGCGCCTACGAAGTCAAGGCCAGCGTGCCGGCGGAGGAAATCAAGGTTGTGGTCAATGCCGCCAAGCTGCTGAGCCGGGTCTGAGGCCAAGGTGCCTGCTGCGCATGAAACGGTCGAGCCGGGGATGCCGCCGGGGCGGCTTTGCCGGACGGCCGGCATCGCCCCCTTGAGGGGGTGACGCGCGCAGCGCGGCGCGGGGGTGTGTCAATTCACACCCGCCGCCGCTCGATCTTGTTCAGTGCGTAGTAGCGCGCTTTTTCGGCGTACATCTCGCGGTCTGCCTCCTGCACGGCGCCCTCCACCTCGCCGCCCGACGCGCAGGTGGCGATGCCGATGGCGAGGCTCAGCGGCTGGCCCGGGTAGTACTGGTTGTTGAGCTCCACCATGGAGTCGATGTGCTCCTTGAGTTGCAGTGCGCCCGCGCGGCCTGTGCCAGGCAGCAGCACCATGAACTCGTCGCCGCCGATGCGCGCGGCGCAGGCCGGCTCGGACACCGCCTTGCCCAGCACTTCGCCGGCGCGGCGCAGCAGGGTGTCGCCGGCGGCGTGGCCCTGGCTGTCGTTCGCGTTCTTCAGACCGTTGAGGTCCAGCGCCATGATGCTCAGCGGCCAGGGGCCCTTGCGGCTCAGGCGGTTGAGCTCCTCGGTGTAAAAGCTGCGGTTGCGCAGCTTGGTGAGCGTGTCGTGCTTGCCCAGGTATTCCAGGTAGGCCTCGGCCTTCTTGCGCGCGGTGATGTCGACCAGCGAGATCAGCACCAGGTCCCAGCCGGCCTCGTGCCCGGCGAGCACCGAAAACTGCATGTGCACGTGCAGCACGTTGCCGCTCAGCGCGTAGTTCACCACCTCGCGCTGCTGGAAGGTCTTGCCTTCCCAAAGGTCGATCAGCTGCTCGGAGAACGACGCGTGCATCTCGTCACGGAAGATGCGGTCAAGCTGATCGAGCAGCGTCGCCTTGTCGGCAGCGCCGAACATCCGGAGCGTCTGCTGGTTGATGTCGACGACGCGGATCTCCTTCATGCAGCGCGTCACGAACTCGGGGTGCACGTTGATGAAGGTGCGCAGGTCCTCGATGCCGCGCTCGCGCAGCTCGTCCATCAGCTGGCGCACGGCGCTGAAATCCTCGACCCAGAGCGATACCGGCGAATGGGTGAACAGGTCCCGCGCGTAGGCCTCGCTGGCCTCGAGCCGGCGCTGGGCGGTGGCGCGTTCGGTGATGTCCTGCACCGAAACCAGCACCCGGTCCCAGCCGTCCTCGTGGCCCGGCAGCACGCGCGCTTCGAGCAGGATGTCGAGGCGCCGGCCGCCCAGGCTGTAGTTGACGGTCTGGCTGGCGAAGCCGTCGTTGCCGCTCCAGAGCTGCCCGATCTCGCCCGCGAACTGCTGCAGCGAGTCCTCGCCCAGCACCCGGCCGAGCTGGCCCACCAGTTCGGCCTGCGTGGGCGCTTCGTACAGGTCCAGCGTGCGCTGGTTGACCCGCAGGATCTGCGGCGCCGAGGCGCACTGGAGCAGCCGTTCGGGCCGCTCGCGGAACATCGCAGCAAGGTCGGTCACGCCTTCGGTGCGCCAGGCGTCGAACAGGCGCTTGATGCCGCTGTAATCCTCCAGCCAGAGGGACACGGGGGCGAGTTCGAACATCCGTTCGAAGTCGGATTCTGCGGTGACAGTCATCGGCAGGGGGTGTTTCGGGTTTTCAGATGCGGTGGGCCACGGTGGTCATCACGCGGGCGGCGGCACGCATGAGGCCGCGCACCGGCAGAGGCAGGGGAGCGGCGCCGGCGTGCTGCGCGTCGCTGGCGTGGCGGGCTTCGTCGTCCTTCATCTGGGCGACGATGGCGCGCGAGGCGTGGTCCTGCGCCGGCAGGCGTTCCATGTGACCGGCCAGGTGGGCCTCGACCTGGCGTTCGGTCTCGACCACGAAGCCCAGGCTCACGCGCCGGCCCAGGGCGCCAGCGGCCAGGCCGATGCCGAAGGCGCCGGCGTACCACAGCGGGTTCAGCAGCGAAGGGCGTGCACCCAGCTCGTCGAGCCGGCGGCGGGTCCAGGCCAGGTGATCGGTCTCCTCGGCGCTGGCGGCCTCGAAGTGCCGCGCCAGCTGCTCGCGCGCGGCGGTTTCGCCGGGGCCCAGGCGGGCGGCCAGCGCCTGCGCGGTGTAGAGGGCCTGGGCGCAGACCTCGCCGACGTGGTTCACCCGCATCAGCGCGCCGGCCAGCGTCTTGTCCTCCCCCTGCAGCTCGGGGGTGTCGGCTTCGGGCACGGTGGGGCAGGCGCGGACGGCGCGGTGGGGGGCGAACAGGGTGCGCAGTGCCGAATCGGCGGCGCTCAGGCTGGCGTCCAGGGCATTCATGATGGGATTATTGCAGCCGCTGGAGTTTCTTCCGAACCACGTGGATGTGCTGGCGCAGGGCATAGAGCTCGCTGTTGTAGGCCAGCGGCACGTGGACTTTCTCGACCTTGGCGTCCAGCTCGTCGAGCCGGGCCAGCAGCACGGCCAGGTCGGCGCCGGGCTCCAGCGCCAGCTCCTCGGTCTCGCGCAGCTCCGCGTACCAGCGGAACACGCGGCGGCGGATGCGGAAGGTGTAGAGCGGCGGCACGATGCGCGACAGTGGCAGCGCCAGCGCGATGATCAGGCCCAGGCTCAGCCACATGCGCTCGATCAGGTTGGCCAGCCAGAACGGCAGGTAGCGCTGCAGCAGCGGCGTGCCGCTGCGGATGGTGCGCTCGGCTTCCTTGGCGATGGGCAGCTCGGCGTGCTCCAGGCTCGGGTACTCGCGCGCCCGGTTGAACCAGCCGGCCGGGCTGTGCAGCTGTATCGCCGCCTGGGCCATCAGCTGCAGGACGGCGGGGTGGGTGTCGGCGTGCGCCAGCAGGCTGGTGGTGGAGGCGATCAGCGGCACGTCGCGCGCGGGGCGGTTGGCGGCCAGGTTGACCACGCCGCGCGGCAGAACCACCGGCGTGAGGAAGCTGAGGCGGCGCGAGTAGGCCTGTGCCTGCGGCCAGGGCATGAGGCGCACGCCGGGCGTCTGCAGCAGCATCTGCACCATCGCGGCTTCGGGCGCGGAAACGAACACCAGCGCGTCCAGCTCGTTGTTGATGAAGGCCACGGTGGCGGGGGTCTGCTCCAGCTGGCTCAGCGCGAAGTCGGAGGGCAGCAGTCCGTTGGCGTCGGCCAGCCGGTGAAACAGCTGCGGCACGCCGCTGCCCGGGGTGCCGACGTTGACGCGCCAGCCCTTGAGGTCGCCCAGCGCGTCCACACGCTGCCCGGGCAACTGCAGGGCGCGCTCCTCGCGGTAGAACAGCCACAGCGGCTCCACGAACAGGCTGCCCAGGCTTTGCAGCTCGTCACGCTCGGCTTCACCGATGGCGCCGCTGCCGCCCTGCACGAAGCCCAGGTCCACCTCGCCGCGGCGCAGCAGCTCCAGGTTGTCCGAAGCGCCCTCGGTGGTGCGCAGCTCCACCGTGATGCCGTGACGCGCCAGGGCCTCGGCGTAAGCGCGGCCGAAGCTGTCGTAGGCGCTCTGTGCCGGTCCGGTGGCCAGCACCACGCGCTGCGGCGGGTTGGGCTTGAGCCACCAGAAGGCCAGCACCAGCAGCGCCACCGTCAGCAGCACGAAGGGGCCGGCAGAGACCAGCATCTCGCGCAGCGACAGCAGGGTGTAGCGAAGGGTTCGGGCCATGGCGCCACCTTAGCATGTGGAATGGGCCACCCCCGCGCCGCCTCAGGCGCAGGGCGATGGATAAGATGGCGCCATGAACCCGAGCTATTTCAACCTGGTGTCCAGCCGCTCCCTGGACGGCGATCATGTGGCGCTGCAGCGCTGGTACAGCGACCACGTCGGCATCCTCTGGCGGTGCGACAGCCTGCTGGGGGCCACGCTGTTGCGGCGCGAGGCCGCAGACGGCCATGAGGCTGACTACATCTGCTGTTACGGTTTTCCCGACGAGGCCGGTTTCCTGGCTTACGAACACGGTCCGGCACGCCAGGCCGCCGCCCAGGTGATACAGGACGGCTGGGGACGCCAGGGCATCACCATCACCGAGCGGCGCCCGTACCGGCGTGTCTGGCAGCGCCGCGTCGACGCTGGCGCCGCGCTGCCGCCGCGCCATGCGATCGCCAGTTTCGAGCTCGGCGCAGGCCCCTGGGACTCGGTATCGCGCTGGCTGGTGGAGCAGGTGCATGGGCTGTTCACCCGCCACGGCGTGCAGTCGGCCACCTTGCTGCGCGGCGCGGCGGCCGACGATGCCGGTGGCGAACTGCTGCTGTTCCTGCAGGCCGAGGGCGAGCTGCCGCCGTGGCGCGAGTGGCTGGCGCAGGCGCCCGAGGCCTGGGGCCAGGCACCGGCCAGCGTGGCCCCGCGCTGGTTCTGGCAGGGCCTGCCGGTGATGCACTGGAACCGTTAAGGCTTGGCGGGCTCCAGGCTCAGTACCGTGTAGTCGCCGTCGACCTTGTCGGCGGTGAAGCGCACCCGGTCGCCGGGCTTGATGCCGGCCAGCAGGCCGGTGTCCCGGACGCGGAAGGTCATGGTCATGGGTGGCATGTCGAGGTTGCGGATCTCGCCGTGCCGCAGTGTGACCTTGCCGGCGCCAGCGTCCACGCGGCGCACCTCGGCGTCTGCCGGGGGCAGGTCCTGGGCCAGCGCCGGCAGGGCCAGTGCGGCCAGCAAAAGGGCATTCAGGGTCTTGTTCATGGTTCGGGCTCAGTGGCGGAAGTAGCTCTGGTAGACGCGGGTGCCGCCGTCGCGCGCGACCAGCAGCACGTCGTGGGGGTCGCGGCGGTTGCCGTAGACCGGGCCGTCCATGCCGGGCGAGCCCACCGGCATGCCGGGCACGGCCAGGCCCAGCGCGTCCGGCTTTTCCTTGAGCAGGCGGTGGATCTCGCGTGCCGGCACGTGGCCTTCGATCACGTAGCCGGCCACGCGGGCGGTGTGGCAGCTGCCCAGCCGCTCCGGCATTCCCAGGCGCTTGCGGGCGACCGTGTTGCCGGCGTCGTGCACCTGGACGTCGAAGCCGTTGGCCCGCAGGTGCGTGACCCAGTCGCCACAGCAGCCGCAATCCGGGTCTTTCCAGACTTCCAGGCGGGGGTTGCCGCCCTGGGCCGCGGCGGTGGCGCCGGCCAGCGCCGCCAGGGCGCCGGTGATGAGGGTGCGTCGTTGCATGGCGGGGCCTCTCAGGGTTTGACAGCGGGCAGCACACGGATGGTGCCCACCATGCCGGCTTCGTAGTGGCCGGGAATCAGGCAGGCGAAACGGAAGTCGCCGGCGCGGTTGAAGGTCCAGACGATCTCGCCGCGCTGGCCGGGATCAACATGGGCCATGTAAGGTTCGTCGTGTTCCATGCCGGGGAATTTTTTCATCAACGCCGCGTGTTCGTCCAGTTCGGCGGTCGTGCCGATGACCAGTTCGTGCAGCACCTTGCCCTTGTTCTGGACCCGTAGGCGCAGAGTCTCGCCTTCGCGCACATCGATGTGGGCCGGTGAGAACTTCATGTCGTCGCTCATGGCGATGGTGACGGTGCGTTGCACCTGTCGGGCTTCGCCCGCGATGCCCCACGGTTTCTGTTCCTTGACGACGGGCTCCTTGGCTCCGTGGTGGGTTTGTGGGCCGTGGCCCCAGGCGGTGCTGGCCAGCGCGGCCAGGGTCAGGGTGATCAGTGTTTTTTTCATGGTGTTCTTGAGTTCAGTGGTGGTCGTGGCCGGCGGGTTTGCGCACCTGCACGGGTGGCGTGGCGCCCGGGGGCGGGGGTGCGGCCTTCGCGGGGGCGGGGAGCTCGCCCGTGTACGGGAAGGCCTGGGTGCCCGGCGGGTTCGCATACCAGCCGGGGTCGCTGAAATCGCCCGGCCTCTGGCCGCGCCGCACCTTGAGGGTGGTGAACATGCCGCCCATCTCGATGGGGCCATGCGGGCCGCGTCCGGTCATCATGGGCAGGGTGTTGTCGGGCAATTCCATCTCCATCTCGCCCATGTCGGCCATGCCGCGTTCGCCCATCACCATGTAGTCGGGCGCGGCGCGCTGCAGCCGGCCCACCAGACCCCGGTGGTCCACGCCGATCATGGTCGGCACGCCGTGGCCCATGGCGTTCATGGTGTGGTGGCTCTTGTGGCAGTGCAGGGCCCAGTCGCCTTCCTCGTCGGCGGTGAACTCGATCTGCCGCATCTGGCCGACCGCGATGTCGGTGGTCACCTCGGGCCAGCGGCTGCCTGGCGGCGTGGGGCCGCCGTCGGTGCCGGTGACCTCGAACTCGTGGCCGTGCAGGTGGATGGGGTGGTTGGTCATGGTCAGGTTGCCGACGCGGATGCGAACCCGGTCGCCCAGGCGCACATTGAGCGAATCGATGCCGGGAAAGGCGCGGCTGTTCCAGGTCCAGAGGTTGAAGTCCAGCATGGTGTTGACGCGCGGCACGCTGGCGCCCGGTTCGATGTCGTAGGCGTTGAGCAGGAAGCAGAAGTCGCGCTGCACGTCGGCGATCAGCGGGTGGCGCTCGCGGGGGTGCGTGACCCAGAAGCCCATCATGCCCATGGCCATCTGGGTCATCTCGTCGGCGTGCGGGTGGTACATGAAGGTGCCGGGCCGGCGTGCCACGAACTCGTAGACGAAGGTCTTGCCGACCGG
>CAMLQP010000038.1 GCA_946482115.1 uncultured Comamonadaceae bacterium | reverse complement strand
CCTCAAATTTCGCAGGGATGGTGAGGATAGTGCAGTGCAACAACAATGCCAAGCAAATTAATTAGGGTCGGATACTTGTTTTATCCAGCCAACTGCTTTCCGAAATATATTGGGGACATATCAAACAGTCTTCCTGGGCCGGCCGGCACGTGAGGCGCTCAGGCGGCGCGCCGTCTGCTGCTGCAAGGCGGCGACGAAGGCGGCATCGCCCAGCGCCCAGCCGGCGCTGGTGGCGCGCAGGATGCGGGCCTGCTCGGCGGCCGGCAGGCCCTCGCCCACGCGCCGCGCATAGGCGGCCTCGCGGGCGAAAGGGGTGTCGCCCAGGGTCCACTGCAAGGGGTGGGGCGTGATCAGCCGGTCGTGCCGCAGCCCGATGTGGTGCCCATGGCTGGACCAGGGGTAGGCGGCCGGATCGGGGGCCAGGCCCGCCTGGACGGGCAACCCGTCCAGCAGCGTCAGGCAGTCCAGCAGGTGGCGCTCGGGCTGGAGCACGGTGCCCCGGTAGCGCCCGCCCCACAGCGTGCCGCTGCGCTGGTGGCGGCGGTTGTGGTACGGCACGTAGGCGCGGCCGAAGCCCTGCATCAGCAGCGGCAGCGCCCGGTCGTCGGGCGGGGTCAGGAGCAGGTGGAAGCGGTCGGGCAGCAGCACATAGCCGTGAACCGCGACCTTGAGCCCCTGCGCCAGCTGCGCCAGCAGGCGCAAGGCTTCGAGACGGTCGTCGTCGTCGCCGAAGATGTGCGTCATTTGGGTGCCGGCCTGCACCACATGGTGCACGTGGCCGGCCAGCGAGAGACGGGGCAGTCGGGCCATGTTCGGGGTTCCGTGTTCTGACCCCGATATTTTGCGCCAGTTGCTGGCTCAGGGCACGCGCAAACGCCGGGACAGGGCGGCGCACAGGGCCAGCCCCGCCAGCGAACAGGCCCCGGTCACCACCCAGGTCCAGCGCCAGCCCCCCGTGAACGCCGCCAGCCAGGCCACCAGCGGCGGCGCGACGAACTGCCCGATGGCCGACCACTGCTGCATCCAGCCCACGGTGGACGACACCGTGTGTTCGCCCGGCGCCAGCCGCACCGCCAGCGAGAACAGGGTGCCCGGGATCAGGCCGCCCACGGCCGAGAACAGCAGGACGGCCCCGTAGCGCAGCGCGGGCGGCAGACCCTGACCCTGGGCATCGGACGCGAAGGCGGCCACCGCCCCCGCCGCCATGACCACGTAACCCAGCACCAGCAACCGGGGCGCCGGCACGCCCCGCTGGAGCAGCCGGCCCGAGCCGATGTTGCCGGCGATGTTCACCGCCGCCACCAGCGCGGTCAGCAGGCCCACGACGCCGCCGGTGATGCCGGCCTGCTGGTACACCGACGGCAGGAAGCCGATGACGGCCAGCCACTGCCCCGCGTACACCGCAAAACACAGGGCCACCAGCCATGGGCCGGACGCCGCCAGCGTCTGCCCCAGCCGCCGGCCCCAGCCCTGGCCCCGGGAGGCGGGCGCAGGCGGATCCGCCGGCACCGTGCGCCACAGCGCAACCGCGCAGGCCAGCGAGAGCCCGGCCAGCAGCCACCACCAGCCCGGCCAGCCCAGCCAGCCGATGACCCACGGCCCGCCGAGCAGGGCCAGCGCGGCGCCCAGTGGCATGTAGGCCCCCCACAGACCCAGCATGGTGCTCATGCGCTGCGGCGCCACCAGCCGGCGAACCAGCCCCGGCGCCGGCGCCACCGTCAGCAGGAAGCCCACCCCTTCCACCACCCGCAACACCATCAGCGCGGTGGCGTCGCGCCAGATGCCGCCCAGCAGGCTGGCCCCGGTCAGCACCAGCAGGCCCAGCACCATGCTGCGCCGCAGCCCCAGCCCGTCGGCGACAAGCCCCGCCACCAGACCCAGCGACAGGCCCGCCACCTGGACCAGCGACAGAAGGAAACCCGCCTGCACCAGCGTGATGCCCAGTGCCTCCTGCAGCACCGGGATGGCGGGCGGCAGCTTGCCCAGGTGCAGCGCGGCGCTGACGCCGGCCAGCACCACCACCAGCGCCGGGTCCAGGCCGGCCGTCGGGCGGCGCACCGTCATGCCAGCAGCTGGCGGCCCGTGAGCCGCTCGTGCTCGCGCAGCGCGAAGCGGTCGGTCATGCCTGCGATGTAGTCGGCCACCGCGCGCGGGCCACTGCGGCGCTCATTCGCGCCCGGTTTCATCTGCGCCGGGTCCGCCAGGTAGGCCTCGAACAGCTCGCGCACCACGTGCTGCGCCCGGCCGGTCTGCTCGGTCACGCGCGGATGGCGGTAGAGGTTGGCGAACAGGAAGCGCTTGAGCGCCGAGGAGTCCTGTCGCATCGCTTCCGAGAAGCGCAGCAGCGGCGGCAGGCGGCGCACGGCGTCGGCATCGGCCGGCCCTGCTGCGGCCAGGGCCGCGCCGGTGGCCGCGATGACGTCATAGACCTGGGCGCTGAGCATGCGGCGTATGGTTTCGTACAGCAGCCGGCGGCCGGCCAGGCGGGGGTGTTCGCCCAGCGCCTCCTGGCGGAAACGCTCGAACAGAGGGACCTCGGCCAGCTGCTCCAGGCTCAGCAGGCCGGAGCGCACGCCGTCGTCGATGTCGTGCGCGTTGTAGGCGATCTCGTCGGCCAGGTTGCACAGCTGGGCCTCCAGCCCGGGCTGGGTGCGGTCCAGGAAACGCCGCCCCACCCCGCCGGGCTCCTGGGCCTCCAGCCGCTCGGCATTGGCGCGCGAGCAGTGCTTGAGGATGCCCTCGCGGGTTTCGAAGCACAGGTTGAGCCCGTCGTACTGCGGATAGCGCTCCTCCAGCTCGTCCACCACGCGCAGGCTCTGCAGGTTGTGCTCGAAGCCGCCGTGGCCGGCCATGCAGGCATTGAGCGCGTCCTGCCCGGCATGGCCGAACGGGGTGTGGCCCAGGTCGTGCGCGAGCGCGACGGCCTCCACCAGGTCTTCATTGAGGCGCAGCGCGCGTGCCATGGAGCGGCCCAGCTGCGCCACCTCCAGCGAGTGCGTGAGCCGCGTGCGGAACAGATCGCCCTCGTGGTTGAGGAACACCTGCGTCTTGTAGACCAGCCGCCGGAAGGCGGTGGAATGGACGATGCGGTCGCGGTCGCGCTGGAAGGCGGTGCGCGTGGGCGCGTCGGCCTCCGGGTGGCGGCGACCGCGCGACCGGGCGCTGTGGCAGGCCCAGGGCGCCAGGTCTTCGAGCGCGGGGGCCAGCCCGTTCATGCGCCGCCGGCCGTCAGCCGCAGCTGGCGGCGATGACCTCACGCACCAGGCTGTCGGGCGCCGGGCGCATGCTGGCGCGGCCCGGGCCGTCGATGACCACGAAGCGGATCTCGCCGCCTTCGGCCTTCTTGTCCACCCGCATGAGCTCGAGGTAGCGGTCGCCGCCCAGCGCGGGGCCGCTGACCGGCAGGCCGGCACGGGCGATCAGCGCGGTGAGGCGCTCGGCGAAGGCCTGGTCCACCAGCCCCAGCCGGTGCGACAGCCGGGCCGCCATCACCATGCCGCAACCCACCGCCTCGCCGTGCAGCCACTCGCCATAGCCCAGGCCGGCCTCGATGGCATGGCCGAAGGTGTGGCCGAAGTTGAGGATGGCCCGCAGACCGCTCTCGCGCTCGTCCTGCCCGACCACCTCGGCCTTGATTTCGCAACTGCGCCGCACCGCGTGCGCCAGCGCGGTGGTGTCGCGCGCCAGCAAGGCGGGCAGATTCGCCTCGATCCAGTCGAAGAACGCCATGTCGGCGATGGGCCCGTATTTGATGACTTCGGCCAGCCCGGCGCTCAGCTCGCGCGCCGGCAGCGAGGCCAGCACGTCGAGATCGCAGACCACCCGCTGCGGCTGGTAGAACGCGCCGATCATGTTCTTGCCCAGCGGGTGGTTGATGGCCGTCTTGCCTCCCACCGACGAATCCACCTGGGCCAGCAGCGTGGTCGGCACCTGGACGAACGGAACGCCGCGCATGTAGCACGCCGCCGCGAAACCTGTCATGTCGCCCACGACGCCGCCGCCCAGCGCGAACAACACGGTCTTGCGGTCGCAGCCTTCGGACAGCAGGGCATCGAAGATGCGGTTGAGGGTGGCCCAGTCCTTGTGCGCCTCGCCATCGGGCAGCTCGACCTGCAGCACCCGGGCGTAACGGCCCGCCAGCGCCTGCCGCAGGCGCCCGGCGTACAGCGGCGCGACCGTCGTATTGGTGACGACCAGGGCCGTCGACGCACGCGGCAGGCCGTCAAAGGTGCCGGCCGCGTCGAGCAGACCCGGGCCTATGAGTATGGGGTAGCTGCGCTCGCCAAGCGCGATGGACACCGTCTGGAGGCTGGAAGCTTGCATGCGGCCTAGTGTAGGCCAAGGACCGCAGGGCGGCCCGGCAGCGCGCTCAGGGGTGGGACGGCGCCGGAGGCAACCAGCCCGCGAGCTCCAGCTGCATCACGATCATGTTGACCAGCGTGGGCACCGACGGACGGCCGGTCTCGACCACGTAGTGCGCGGCTTCGCGGTACAGGGGGTCGCGCTGCTGGTGGAGCTCGCGCAGCTTCTTCATCGGGTCGGCGACCTGCAGCAGCGGCCGGTTGCGGTCGTGGCGCAGGCGGCGGTAGATCTCTTCGGGACTGGAGCGCAGGTAGACCACCTGGGTCCGCGATCGCAGATGATCGCGGTTTTCCTGGCGCATCACCGCGCCGCCGCCGGTGGACAGCACGCCGGCGGCGCCGGCCGTCAGTTCATCCAGCACCGCAGCCTCGATGTCTCGGAATCGCGCCTCGCCTTCACGCTCGAAAAACTCGCGGATCGAGCAGCCCAGGCGCTGCTCGATCACGTGATCCGAGTCCATGAACGGCAACGAGAGCCGCCGGGCGAGCTGGCGCCCGACGGTGGATTTGCCCGATCCGGGCAGGCCAACCAACGCAATCAAACAGGCACTCAGCGCAGCGGGCTGGCTCCGGTGATGACACGCGGCGACAGGAACACCAGCAGCTCGGACTTGTTCGCGATGCGCTCGGTGGACTTGAACAGGTTGCCGATGCCGGGAATGTCGCCCAGGCCGGGGACCTTGTTCACGTCGGTGCGCTCGTTGAGCTCGAAGATGCCGCCGATCACCACGGTGCCGCCGTTCTCCACCAGCACCTGGGTCTTGATGTGCTTGGTGTTGATGGCGATGCCGGAGGGGGTCGTTTCACCACGGCTGTCCTTGTTGACGTCCACATCAAGGATGATGTTGCCCTCGGGCGTGATCTGCGGCGTGACCTCCAGCTTGAGGTTGGCCTTGCGGAAGGCGATGGCCGTGGCACCGCTGGCCGAGGCCACCTGGTACGGGTATTCCGTGCCCTGCTCGATCAGCGCCTTGACCTGGTCGGCCGTCACCACGCGGGGGCTGGACACGATCTTGCCGCGGCCGTCGGCCTCCAGCGCGGAGAGCTCCAGCCCCAGCAGCCGCGAGGCACTCGGACTGAACAGGGACAGCGCGAAGGTCGCAGCCGATCCGGTGCCCGGGTTGGCCGGCAGGTTGACCATGGGCGACAGCGTCGCGGCACCACCCGGCGACACCTGGGTGAAGCTCGATCCGATGTTGCTCTGGATGCGGTTGCCGTCGATCGAGCCGACACCCACGTTGCGCGCGCCGAAAGCCAGCCGCACGCCCAGCGACTTGCCGAAACGCTCGTCCGCCTCCACGATGCGCGCCTCGATCAGCACCTGCCGGATCGGGATGTCGAGCCGTGTGATCATTTCCTGCACCTGGGCCAGCCGCGAGGGCACGTCGGTCACGAACAGCTGGTTGGTCCGCACCTCGGTGATCACGCTGCCCCGGCTCGACAGCAGCCGGGTGGTCGAGCCAGCGCCCGTGCTGCCCCCGGAGCCCAGTTGGGCAGCAATCTCGGCGGCCTTCGCGTAGTTCAGCTGGAAGGCCTGGGTGCGCAGGGGTTCCAGCGTCTCGATGGTGGCCTTGGCCTCGAACTCCTGCTTCTCCCGCGCCGCGATCTCGTCACGCGGCGCGATCCACAGCACGTTGCCCGTCTTGCGTATCCCCAGCCCCTTGGCTTCGAGGATGATGTCCAGCGCCTGGTCCCAGGGCACGTCCTTGAGCCGCAGCGTCACGCTGCCGGTCACGGTGTCGGAGGTCACCACGTTGAAGTTGGTGAAATCGGCGATCACCTGCAACAGGGAGCGGACTTCGATGTTCTGGAAATTCAGGGACAGCTTCTCGCCGGTGTAGGTCGGCCCCTGCGTCAGCTTGTTCGGATCGACCTTGACCTCGCGCACCTCGAGCACGAACTGGTTGTCGCTCTGGTAGGCGCTGTGCTCCCAGTTGCCGGTCGGCTCGACCTGCAGGCGGACACGGTCGCCGACCTGGGTGGCCACGATGGTCTTGACCGGCGTGCCGAAATCGGTGACATCCATGCGCCGGCGCAGGCCCTCGGGCAGGGCGGTGCGCATGAACTCGACCACGAGGTTGCGGCCCTGCTGGCGGATGTCGACGCCGACCTGGTTGCTGGCCAGCTCGACGACCACCCGGCCGGTGTTGTCCGCCCCACGGCGGAAATCGATGTCCTTGAGGGCCAGCGTCTGCGCGGTGCCGGCCGGAGCGAAGGCCGACTGGACCGGCGCGGGCGAAAGCGCCGACGCCGGCTCCAGCAGGACCAGCAGCACGTTGCCCTCGATGCGGGTCTGGTAGTTGGAGGCCTGCCCGAGGTTGAGCACCACCCGGGTGCGGTCGCCCGCCTCGATCACGTTGGCCGAGCGCACGTTGCCCTGGTTGAAATCGACCAGGTTGCGGCCTACCCCGTTGGTCAGACCCGGAAAGTCGAGCGCGATGCGCGCCGGCGACTGGATGGCAAAACCGGATGGCGGACGGCTCAGCGGCTGCGCGGTTTCGATGCGCACCGCCTGCGCGCCACCCTGGGTTGACACGGTGACCGAACGGATCGTGTTGGGAGCCTGAGCCCAGGCTGCCGTGCCCGTGGCAACCAGCACAGCCAGCGCCGCCGCCGCGCGACGCCACCAGCGCGAACCCGGCGACGCCAGGGAAAGGTCATTGTGATTCATTTGGATCCCTCTTGAAGCTGCAACGCCGCCGGGCGCTCAATCCATTCACCCACACCGTCCTGCACGATTTCCCTCAGGGTGATTTCCGTTTCCGAGATGCGGGTGATGCGGCCGTAGTTCTGTCCCAGGTAGTTGCCGGGCCGCACCTGATACAGCAGGCCGTTGGTCCGCACCAGCCCCACCATCTGGGTGCCCCGGCCCAGCACGCCGACCATGGCCATGGCATCCAGCGGCATGGCTTCCAGCGGCTCCTTGCGGCGGGCCATCTCCTGGGCGATCAGCGCATTGCTCGCGCCCGCCTTCGACGATTCGCGCCCGAGCGCCGAAGCCAGCTTCTCCGAACTGAATGGCGGAACCTGCCCCTCGCTGAGGTAGGCCTGGGGAACGAAACGCTTGGGTTCAGACAAGGGCTCCACCTTGGGCTGGGCGGCGCTGCGCTGGGCCTGCATCCAGCTGGCCAGCTCGTCATGCGCGCCGCCCCCGCAACCCGCCAGCATCGCGGTGGCAGCCACTGCCGCAACGGCATGGACCATGGTCCTCATTTTTTCGCCCCCTGCGCTTTCGACTGCGCGGAAATCTCGTCCGGATCCAGGTAGCGGAAAGTCTTGGCGGTGCAGTCCATGGTCAGCATGCCCGGCCGGCCCGCCAGCGGCGTCAGCACGATGTTGTTGAGCGTCACGATGCGAGACAGGTTGGCCACGTCCGCCGCGAACAGGCCGATGTCGTGATAGGAGCCGGTCACCCGCACGGCGATCGGCAGTTCGGCGTAGTACTGCTTGACGTTGACCTGCCCGGGACGGAACAGCTCGAACTGCAGGCTGCGGCCAAGGCCGGCCTGGTTGATGTCGGACAGCAGCGCATCCATCTCGGCCTTGCTGGGCAGCTGCTTTTCGAGCTGCAGCACATACTGCTGCACCTGGGCCAGCTGCTGCTTGAGCACCTCGAGGTTCACCGCCTGGGCCAGCTTCTTCTGGTAGTCGGCCCGCAGCGTCTGCTCGCGCTGCTGCTCGGCCACCAGTTCCTCCTCGAACCCCTTGAGCCAGAAGAACCACAGGCCGGCCACCACGGCCACCGCCACCACCAGCAGCAGCAGGTTGCGCGGCAGGGCGGGCCATTGCGACGGATCGTTGGGGTCCAGCCCCGAGAACTGCGACTGCAGCCTCCGGGCCAGCGCGCCGAGATCGACGTTGGTCTTGGATTTTTTCGTTGCCATGTCAGGTTCCGTCGGTGCCGCTCAGGTCTTTCCGCCCGCCGCTGCTGGCGCTGCGGGCACGGTCGCAGCGCCAGCAGCGGTAGGAGTCACCGGAGCTGCCCGCGTCAGGGCGACCCGCATCGTGAACGTCGAGGCGCGCCGCGCACCCCCAGCCACGTTCACATTGGTGGCGACGATTTCCACGAGCTCCGGCCGTTTCAGCCAGGGGCTGTTGTTGCTCAGGTTGCGCAGGAGCTCGGACACGCGCTCCTGCGACTGCGCCACGCCCGTCAGCAGAATGGTCTGGTTGTCCTGCTTCAGGGAGGTGAGGTAGACCCCTTCCGGCAGCTGTTTCACCATCTCGTCAAGCAGGTGCACCGGCAGGTTGCGGTCGGCCTGCAGGTCTTCCACCGCGGCCTGGCGTGCCTTGAGCGCCGACACCTGCGCCTGCAGGCCGGCGATCTCCTTGATCTGGGCGTCCAGCTTGGCGATCTCGGCGCCCAGAAAGGCGTTGCGGTCGCGCTGGGCGTCCAGCTGGGCCTGGTACCAGGTGAAGATCGCCCCGGCGATGACACCACCCGCCAGCGCGGCCGCGCCCAGCTGGGTGAAGAACATCTCGCGCCGGCGCTTGCGCGCCACCTCCCGGTGAGGCAGCAGGTTGATCAGGATCATTGGTAGAACCTCCGCAGCGCCAGCCCCGTGGAGACCAGGTAGGACGGCGCCTCGGTTTCCAGCTTGCGCGCGTTCACGCCAGCGGCGAGCTTCATGCCGTCGAACGGGTTGATGGTCTTGCAGGGGAAGGAGGTCTGGCTGGTCACCTGCAGCGCCAGCCCAGGCAGCGTGGAAGAGCCGCCGGACATCAGGATGTAATCCACCTTGTTGTGGGGCGTGCTGGTGAAGAAGAACTGCAGCGCGCGCCCGACTTCCTGGCCCAGGCTCTCCATGAACGGCTGCAGCACCTTGGCCGAATAGTCGGCGGGCAGTTCGCCCTTGCGCTTCTTGAGCTCAGCCTCCTCGAACGAAATGCCGTACTGCTTGGCCACGAGCTGGGTCAGCTGCGAGCCGCCGAACATCTGGTCACGTTCGTAGATCACGTCGTCGTTGCGGATCACCTGCAGGCTGGTGGTCTGCGAGCCGACCTCGAACAGGGCGATCAGGGCATCCCGCCCCTTGTTGGGCAGCGACTCGACCAGACGGGACGCGGCCATGCGCGACGCGTAGGACTCGACATCCATGATGACCGGCTTGAGCCCCGCCGCCTCGGCCAGGCCCTGCCGGTCCGAGACCTTTTCCTTGCGCGACGCGGCGATCAGCACATCCACGTCGGTGGGCGAATTGGCCGCCGGGCCGATCACGCAGAAATCGAGGCTGACTTCGTTGAGCGAGAAGGGAATGTACTGGTTGGCCTCGGACTCGACCTGCACCTCGAGTTCCTTCTCGCCCAGACCGGCCGGCAACGTGATCTTCTTGGTGATCACCGCGGCACCGGGCAGGGCCATGGCCACGTTCTTGGTGCGCGTGCCGCTCTTGCGGACCAGCCGGCGCACCGCGTCGGCCACCTCATCGAACTTCTCGATGTTGCCCTCGTTGATCCAGCCACGCTCGAGCGGCTCCATGGCGCAGTGCAGCAGCTGCAGGGCGCCGGACCCGTCACGCCCGAGCTCCACCAGCTTGACCGTGGAGGAACTGACGTCGATGCCCAGCAAAGGCGCGGGCTCGCGGCTGAATAGAGATCCCAATGAGATCAAGGCAGTCCCCAATGGTTGGCTTGCGCCCGGACGGGACACAAAGATTCACAAGACTTAACAATCCACTTCAATACTAGCAGTAAGGTCTTTGCGCGGCAAAGACAAATTCCGCTTTCAACTCGCCCCGGCGTTGTCAAAACCCGACGCACAATCCGCACTTGACACCCGGATGCGCCCGGCCGCGCCGCCCCGGGCGCCCTGCCTCCGTGGCTTGCAGCCTATTCTTTTTTCCCCCCTGACGCCAGCCGCTGGGCAAATTTTTATAATCGACGCTTGCCCCCCGGGCCGTCTTCATGCCTCAGAACACCCCCCCCTCTTCACGCAAGCCCGCGGCCGGCCCCTCCGGCACGCAAACCGCCATGCGCTGGCTGGGCGGCCTGGCCGCACTGGCCGTCGCCGGGCTCGGAACCGTGCTGCTGGCCGTCGGCATCGCGCTGGCGGTCGCCTTTCCCAACCTGCCGGACGTGACCGACCTGGCCGACTACCGCCCCAAGCTGCCGCTGCGGGTGTTCTCGGCCGATGGCGTGCTGATCGGCGAGTTCGGCGAGGAACGGCGCAACCTGCTGCCGATCGCCCAGATTCCCAAGGTGATGACCAACGCCGTGCTGGCCATCGAGGACGCCCGCTTCTTCGAGCACAGCGGGGTCGACTACAAGGGCATCGTGCGCGCAGCCATCGCCAACCTCGGCGAGGCCAAGAGCCAGGGAGCCTCCACCATCACCATGCAGGTGGCGCGCAACGTCTACCTCTCGTCCGAGAAGAGCTACCTGCGCAAGATCTACGAGATCCTGCTGACCTTCAAGCTGGAGCACATGTTCACCAAGGAGCAGATCCTTGAGATCTACATGAACCAGATCTTTCTGGGCCAGCGGGCCTATGGCTTCTCGGCCGCCTCCCAGGTCTATTTCGGCAAACCGCTGAAAGACGTCACCGTGGCCGAGGCCGCGATGCTGGCCGGCCTGCCCAAGGCGCCGTCGGCCTACAACCCCATCAGCAACCCCAAGCGCGCCCGCGCCCGCCAGCTCCACATCATCGACCGCATGCTGGACAACGGCTTCATCACCGCCGAGCAGGCCCAGGCCGCACGCGACGAGCCGCTGCGCATCCGCCCGCCCAGCAGCAGCGACCGGGTGCATGCCGAATACGTGGCCGAGATGGTCCGTCAGGCCGTCTTCGCCCAGTACGGCGACGAGACCTACGTGCGCGGCCTCAACGTCTACACCACGCTGGACAGCCGCCAGCAGCAGGCAGCCCACCAGGCCTTGCGGCGTGGCCTGCTCGACTTCGAGCGTCGCCAGTTCTACCGCGGGCCCGAGGTCTTCCTGAACCTGCCGGACGACCCCAAGGCCATGGATGCCACCATCGACGACGCCATGGCCGACTACCCGGACAACGGCGAACTGCTGTCGGCCGTGGTGCTCGAGGCCGGTCCGCGCAAGGTGGTCGTGACCCGGGACGGCGACGACCGCATCGAGATCACCGGGGATGGCCTCAAGCCGGTGCAGTCCGGCCTGTCCGAGAAGGCGCCGCCCCACCTCAAGCTGCGGCGCGGCGCCCTGGTGCGCATCGTGGCCGCGCCCAAGAACACCTGGGAAATCACCCAGGTGCCGGAAGTCGAGTCAGCTTTCGTCGCGCTGGATCCGCGCAACGGTGCCATCCAGGCCCTGGTTGGCGGTTTCGACTTTCACCGCAACAAGTTCAACCACGTGACGCAGGCCTGGCGCCAGCCAGGCTCGAGCTTCAAGCCTTTCATCTATTCCGCCGCGCTGGAAAAGGGCCTGACCCCGGCCACGGTGGTCAATGACAGCCCGCTGTTCTACAGCGCCGCTGTCACTGGCGGCAAACCGTGGGAGCCCAAGAACTACGACGGCAAGTTCGAAGGCCCGATGTCGGTGCGCAGCGCCCTGGCCAAGTCCAAGAACATGGTGTCCATCCGGGTGCTTGAGATGGTAGGCACCCAGAGCGCGCAGGAATGGGTCGCGCGTTTCGGCTTCGACGCCGAGCGCCATCCCCCCTATCTGACAATGGCGCTGGGCGCGGGCTCGGTCACGCCGATGCAGATGGCCACCGGCTATGCGGTTTTCGCCAACGGTGGCTACCGCGTCAGCCCCTACCTGATCACCCGCATCACCGACGACAAGGGCAAGTCCCTGCTGGAGGTCCCGGCGCCCGTGCTCGACGAAGCCAACCGGGCCATCGAGCCGCGCAATGCCTTCGTCATGAGCCAGCTGCTGCAGGAGATCACCCGTTCCGGCACCGCCGCGCGCGCGCAGGGCACGCTCAAGCGCCCCGACCTGTACGGCAAGACCGGCACCACCAACGACGCGGTCGACGCCTGGTTCGTGGGCTTCCAGCCCACGCTGGTGGCTGCCACCTGGGTGGGCTATGACAACCCGCGCAACCTGGGCAGCCGCGAGACCGGCGGCGGCCTCGCGCTGCCGATCTGGATTTCCTTCATGGGCGAGGCACTCAGGGGCGTTCCGGTCGAGACCTACACTGCGCCGGCTGGCGTGATCCAGTCGGGCGGCGAGTGGTTCTACGAAGAGTTCGGCCCCGGCCGTGGCGTCGGCGGCCTGGGATTGAACGACCCCGCCCCGGAAAATGGCGAGCACGGCAACGGCGCGGCACCGGCCATCGCGCCGCAGGACCGGCGCAGCATCCTCGATCTGTTCAGGAACTGAAGTCCAGCCCCTGGCCCGACTGCTCGCTAGCGCAGCGCGACAGGTGGGCGAACAGCTCGCCCTGGCCTTTGGTGTCCATCCAGTGCCCGCCATCCCACTTGTAATGGAAGCCGCCAGCGCGCGCCGCCATCCAGATCTCTTGCAGCGGCTTCTGCAGGTTGACCACGATCTGCGAGCCGTTGCGGAAGGTCAGCGTCACCATGCCGCCCACGCGCTGGTTGTCGAGGTCGGCGTCGGTTTCGTCGTTGATGCGGTCGCATGCGCGCTCGATGGCCTTGAGCGCCGCCTCCGCGCGATCCAGGTATTCCAGGTCGGTCATTACAATTTGCCCATGTCTGTCTTTCGCCAAATTCTAGGCCGCCGCCACACCCTCGCCCGCCTCGTGGCCTTTGGCCTCGTGCTGGGCACCCTCGCGGCCTGCGGCCAGAAAGGGCCGCTCTTCCTGCCCGGCGAGTCGGCCAAGGACGCCAAGACCCAGACCCCGGCGCGCTGACACGCACGCCCCACCCTTCCGACACCTTGCCATGACGACGTCCGTCCGCCCTTTCTTCGCCTACCGTGACGGCCAGCTCCGGGCCGAAAATGTCCGTCTGGCCGACCTGGCCGCCGCGCACGGCACGCCGCTGTTCGTCTATTCCAAGGCCGCCATGCTGTCGGCACTGGCGGCCTACCAGCGCGGTTTCGCCGGCCGCAACGTGCGCATCTGCTATGCGATGAAGGCCAACTCCTCGCTGGCCATCCTTCAGACCTTCGTGCGCGCCGGCTGCGGACTGGACATCGTCTCGGGCGGCGAGCTCGAGCGCGCGCTGGCCGCCGGCGCCGCGCCCAAGGACATCATCTTCTCGGGCGTCGGCAAGACCCGCGCCGAGATGCAACGCGCACTGGAGATCGGCATCGGCTGCTTCAACGTCGAGAGCCGCGCCGAACTGGCCGTGCTGGACGAGGTAGCCCGCGCCCTGGGCACACGCGCGCCGGTCAGCATCCGCGTCAACCCCGACGTGGACGCCAAGACCCACCCCTACATCTCCACCGGCCTCAAGGGCAACAAGTTCGGCATCGCGCACACCGAGGCGGTCGAAACCTACCGCGACGCCGCCGCCCGCGCGGGCCTGCGCGTGGTGGGCATCGACTGCCACATCGGCTCGCAGATCACCGAGACCGCTCCCTACCTCGACGCCATGGACCGGGTGCTCGACCTGGTGGAGGCCATCGAGGCCGCCGGCGTGCCGATCGAGCACATCGACTTCGGCGGCGGCCTGGGCATCGACTACAACGGCGACACGCCGCCGGCCGCCGACGCCCTGTGGCAGGCCCTGCTGGCCAAACTGGACGCCCGCGGCTTCGGCCAGCGCCCGCTCATGATCGAACCCGGCCGCTCGCTGGTGGGCAACGCCGGCGTGTGCCTGACCGAGGCGCTGTACCTCAAGCCCGGCGAGCAGAAGAACTTCCTGATCGTGGACGCGGCCATGAACGACCTGCCCCGCCCCGCCATGTACGAAGCCCACCACGGCATCGTGCCGGTGGCGCCGCGCGAGGGCCCCGCCACCACCTGGGACGTGGTCGGCCCGGTGTGCGAAAGCGGCGACTGGCTCGGCCGCGACCGGGCACTGAACGTGCAGGCCGGCGATCTGCTGGCCGTGCTGTCGGCCGGCGCCTACTGCATGAGCATGGCCAGCAACTACAACACCCGAGGCCGCGCGGCCGAGGTGTTGGTGGACGACGACCGGGCGCTGCTGATCCGCGAGCGCGAGTCGGCGGCGGATCAGATGCGGATGGAGCGCGGCCTCGGCTGAGGCAGCGCCTCAGCGAAAACGCCGCCAGAGGCGCCAGCCCAGCAGCGCCGCCAGGATGGCGGCGTAGACCGCGACTTCAGCAAAGTCGTTCTTGCCCGCGCGCATCCAGAAGAAGTGCAGCACCGCGAGCACCGCCACGGCGTAGACCAGACGGTGCAGCGCCTGCCAGCGGCGCGCGCCCATCGCCCTGACCGCACGGTTGAACGAAGTGGCGGCCAGCGCCAGCAGCAGCGCCCAGGCCAGCATGCCCACGGTGATGAAAGGGCGCTTGATCACGTCGGCCACGATTTCGGCCAGCTCCAGCCCCATGTCCAGCCAGGCGTAGGCCAGCAGGTGCAGGCAGGCGTAGAAGAACACGAACAGCCCCACCATGCGGCGCCAGCGCGCCAGCACGGTCCACCCCGTGTGCACGCGCAGCGGGGTCACCAGCAGCACCAGGCACAGGAAACGCAGCGTCCAGTCACCCAGGCCGCGTATCAGCGCCTCGGCCGGGTTGGCGCCCAGGCCGCCTGTGAACGCCCCGTGGAACAGCCACAGCGCCGGCAGCAGGCACAGGATGAACAGCAGCGGCTTGTCCCAACGCCACTTCATCACGGCCGCGGGATCAGTAGAACTTGCGCAAGTCCATGCCCGCGTAGAGCTGTCCCACCTGCGGCTCGTAGCCGTTGAACATCAGCGTCTTGCGGCGCTTGGACAGCAGCCCGTCCTCGCCGATGCGGCGCTCGGTCGCCTGGCTCCAGCGCGGATGGGCCACGTCGGGGTTGACGTTGGAATAGAAACCGTATTCCTGCGGCGCCGAAAGGTTCCACGACGTGCGCGGCTCCTTGTCGGTGAAGCGGATCTTGACCAGGGACTTCCCGCTCTTGAAGCCGTATTTCCAGGGCACCACCAGCCGCAGCGGCGCGCCGTTCTGGTTGGGCAGCACCTCGCCATAGGCGCCGAAAGCCAGCAGCGTCAGCGGGTGCCGGGCCTCGTCCAGCCGCAGGCCCTCGACATAGGGCCAGTCAAGCACGTTGCCGCGCACGCCGTCCATGGTCTCGCGGTCCGCCAGGGTGACGAACTCGACGTACCGGGCGCTGCCCAGCGGCTCCACGCGCCTGATGAGCTCGGCCAGCGAATAGCCCACCCAGGGGATGACCATGGACCAGCCCTCGACGCAGCGCAGCCGATAGATGCGCTCTTCCATCGCCGAGAGCTTGAGCAGGTCGTCGATGCCGTAGCTCCTGGGGTTCTTGACGAGACCCTCCACGGACACGGTCCACGGCCGGGTCTTGAGCGCCTTGGCGTAGCGCGCCGGGTCGGACTTGTCGGTGCCGAACTCGTAGAAGTTGTTGTAGCTGGTGGCGTCGGCGTAGGACGTCAGCTTTTCCATGGTGCTGCCGCCAGCCGTGGTGCTGGGCGCACCCGGCAGGGGCGCCAGCTTGCCCGGCCGCGCGACCTGCGCCAGGCCGTCGCGAGCGGCCCAGCCCGCCAGCGCCGCGCCACCCGCGCCCAGGGCCAGGCGCTGCAGCCACTCGCGCCGGCCCAGCCAGGCCTCGCGCGGGGTGATCTCGCTGCCGCGAGAGTGGTTGAAACCGTTGTCGCCGCTGCGGATGATCATGTTGGGTCTCCGGTCAGAGTTCGCCGTAGCTGTGCAGGCCGCTCAGGAACATGTTCACGCCGATGAAGGCGAAGGTGGTGACCGCCAGCCCCACCAGCGCCCACCAGGCCGCCACGGTGCCGCGCAGGCCCTTCATGAGCCGCATGTGCAGCCAGGCCGCGTAGTTGAGCCAGACAATCAGCGCCCAGGTCTCCTTCGGGTCCCAGCTCCAGTAGCCGCCCCAGGCCTCGG
>CAMLQP010000037.1 GCA_946482115.1 uncultured Comamonadaceae bacterium | reverse complement strand
CCTCGATCATGTTGTAGTCGGTGATGGCGCGGCCGACCTCGCGGCACAGGCGTTTCTCGAGCTTGTGGTCTTCGCGTTCTATCTTCAGGGTGTTCATCTCGTTTCCTCTCTTACCAGCTGCCGCTTTCCATGCGGATGGCGACCTCGCAGTCCTGGAAGATCTCCAGCTTGGCGATCTTCACGCGCACGCCGATCACGCCAGGTAGCGACATCAGGCGCTGCGTCAGCTTGCCGATCAGGCTCTCCAGCAGGTTCACGTGCTCGGCGGTGCATTCGTCGATGATGATCTGGCGCACCTTGCGGTAGTCCAGCACGTGGGTGATGTCGTCGTCGTGCGGCAGCAGGGGCTGGGTGCCCTGGTTCAGCTCGGCGTCCACCTGTATGGGCTGGGGGCGGCCGATCTCGTGGGCCAGTATGCCCAGGTTGGCGTTGAAGCGCAGGCCGGTCAGCGTGAGGATCTGCCGTCCCTGGCGGGGTTCGGTCGTCATGTCAGGGGTTCGGTTTGGCACGGAACACTTCCACCCCCACCGCTTCGCAGTCGGGGTAGACGTCGGGTTTGGCCGTGGACAGGCGCACGGCGCGCACCTGCGGGTGGGCCAGCAGCGCGGCGGCCAGGTCGTCGGCCAGGGTTTCCTGCAGCGTCACGTGGCCGGCGGCGACGCGTTGGGCCACCACCTCGCGCACGTAGTCGTAGTCCACCACCTCGTGCAGCTGGTCGCTGGCCGGGGTGGAATGCGCGTAAGGCACGTAGAGCTCCACGTCGATCCACAGCCGCTGCGGGCCGTGCTGCTCGAAGTCGTGCGCGCCGATGCGCGCCATCACCTCGTGGCGGCGCAGGAACAGCTTGCGGCAGTCGCGCAGCCAGTCCAGGTCGTCGGTTCGTGGCGCCAGGCTCATGCGTCCTCCTGGGTGCGCATCAGTTCTTCCACCACGAACATCACGTCGCGCTCCAGCGGCACCAGGTGTTGGCCGTTGTCCACCGACACCGTGGCGCCGGTGATGGACGGGTTGCCGGCCAGGAAGACGGCGGTGCGCGCCACATCCATGGGGTCTATGGGGCGGCGCAGCAGGTTCACCCGGGCGGCCGACCGGAAGTTGTCGCCGCTCTGCGGCCCGCTCTCGAACATCAGGCCCGGGGCGATGCCGCACACCCGCGCGTGCGGCGCCAGCGCCTGGGCCTGCAGCGCCACCGCGCGCTCCAGCGCGAGCTTGGAGACGGTGTAGGAGAAGTAGTCCGGGTTGAGGTTGAACACCTTCTGGTCCAGCACGTGCACGATGCAGGGCGGCTGGCCGCCGGTGCCGGCATCGCGCCAGTGGCGCACCAGCCAGCGCGACAGCGACAGCGGCGCGAGCAGGTTGACCTCGAGCTGGCGGCGCGCCACCTCGGGGTTGAAGTCGGTGCCGCTGTCGGGTTCGAACAGCGAGGCGTTGTTGACCAGCGCGTGCAGCGGGCCGAAGCGCTCATGCACCTCGGCCATCAGGCGCTGGCGCTGGGGCTCGTCGCCCAGTTCGGCCTGCACCAAGTGCAGGCGCGGGCCCAGCGCCAGCTGCAGCGCGCGCGCGGCCTCGGACGAGCGGTGGTGGTGGCAGACCACCTCCCAGCCGGCGTCGGCGAAGGCTTGGCAGAAGGCCGCGCCCAGGCGCACGGCACCGCCGGTGATGAGGACTCGCTGGGTCATGGTGTGGTCAACGCGGGTGCAAGGGGGCGGATAATCGGCGGCCCATGATCTCCAGTGACCACGAACCGACGCCTGCGGGCTTGCCCTCGATTATCCGGCAGGCGGTGGCGGCGGCCGGCGGCTGGCTGCCGTTCGACCGCTTCATGGCCCTGGCGCTGTACCAGCCCGGCCTGGGCTACTACGCCAGCGGCCGGCCCGTCTTCGGTCGGTCGCCGGCTGGCGGCAGCGATTTCGTCACCGCGCCCGTGCTCACGCCGCTGTTCGGCCGCGCATTGGCGGTGCAGGTGGCGCAGGCCCTGGCAGCCACCGGCACCGCCGAGGTGTGGGAGTTCGGCGCCGGCAGCGGCGCGCTCGCGGCCCAGGTGCTGGACGCCCTGGATGCGCCGGGCGCCGATGGCGCGCACGCCGGCGTGCGTTACCACATCGTCGAAGTCTCGGGCGCCCTGCGCGAGCGCCAGCGCGCCACGCTGGCCGCCCACGCCGGCCGCGTGGTGTGGGAAGAGCGCTGGCCCGAGCGGCTGAACGGCGTGGTGCTGGGCAACGAGGTGCTGGACGCCATGCCGGTGCGGCTGCTGCACCGCGTGGCCGGTGCCTGGCACGAACGTGGCGTGGTGGTCGATGGCGACGGCTTCGCCTGGGCCGACCGCCCCACGGAGGCCCGGCCCCCGCTGGAGCCGGCCGGCCCGCACGACTACCTGACCGAAATCCACCCCCAGGCCGAAGCTTTCGTGCGCAGCCTGTGCGAGCGCCTGGAACGGGGTGCAGTGCTTCTGATTGACTATGGTTTCAGCGAGAGTGAGTACTACCATCCACAGCGCCACATGGGAACCCTGGTGTGCCACCACCAGCACCGGGTGGACCACGACCCGCTGGTGCGCCTGGGCGAGAAGGACATCACTGCCCACGTGAACTTCACCGGCATCGCGCTGGCCGCGCAGGACAGCGGGCACACCGTGCTGGGCTACACCTCGCAGGCGCGTTTCCTGATCAACTGCGGTCTGGTGGACCTGGCGGCCGGCGCCTCGCTGGCCGAGCGCGCCAACGCCCTGAAGCTGATCCACGAGCACGAGATGGGCGAGCTGTTCAAGGTGCTGGCCTTCGCGCCACCTGCCAGCGCCGACGGCTGGGACCCGTTGGGCTTCGCCTCGGGCGACCGCAGCCACACGCTGTAGGACGGGCCATGATCCGCTGGATGATCGTCATCTTCCTGGCGCTGCTGCTGATCAGCTGGTTCACGCCGCTGCTGCAGAAGCTGGGTTTCGGCCGCCTGCCGGGGGATTTCCGCTTCCACGCCTTCGGCCGCGAGTGGTTCCTGCCCTTTGCCTCCACGGTCATCCTGAGCCTGGTGGCCAGCCTGATCGCTTACCTGATCTGACCGGCGGGTTCAGGGCCCCATGCCCCACTCGGTGCGGCAGCGCTTGCAGCACACCCGCAGCAGGGGCCGCTGGTCCTGTGTCTCGGCCACCTGCAGCAGGCCGTAGCTCTGGCATTGCGGGCAGTTGGCCTGGTTGGCGAGTTCCTCGGCGTGCATCAGCAGGTAGATGTAACGCCGCAGGGCCCAGAACGTGATGGCCGCGCAGACGATCACGAACAGGGTATTCAGGAGCTTGCCATCCAGGCCGGCACCCGCAAAGGCCTCGAAACTCCCGAGCAGCGCCACCGCGCCCAGCACGGCCAGCAGCATGTGGGCGTGGCTGCTGAGCAGTTCGCGCTCGTACCACTTGCGAAAGCCGAAGCGGCGTATGCCCTCGGCCAGCGGCGGGTTGAAGGGGTTCATGGGCCGATGTTCCGCCGCCGCCCGGGAGCCGTCCAGCGGCCCCCGCAATAGCTGTGGGCGGCAGTCAGGCTTTGCCGGCGGCGGCCCGCAGGCGGCCGAACAGGCGGCCGCCGAACAGGTTGACCAGCAACCCGCCCATCAGCAACGCGCCACCGGCCCAGTGCACCGGGCGCAGCGCCTCGCCGAACACCAGCCAGCCCACGCTCAGGCCCACCAGCGGCACCAGCAGCGAGAACGGCGCCACGCGGTTGGCCGGGTGGCGCGACAGCAGCCAGGTCCAGACGCCGTAGCCGAACAGCGTGGCGGCCCAGGCCAGGTAGGCCACGGCGCCCAGCGAGACGGCGTCCAGCCCGCGCAGCGCGGTGGCCATCGCGTCCGGCCCCTCGAAGGCGAACGACAGCGCGAAGAACGGGATGATGGGCACCAGCGACGACCAGACCACGAAGGCCAGCTGGTTGATGGGGCCGTGGCGCGCCACGGCGCGCGAGACGATGTTGCCGCCGGCCCAGGTGGCGGCCGCGCCGATGGTGAGCACGAAGCCCAGCAGCGGCATGGACTGGCCGTGGCTGCTGCCGATCAGCGCCAGCCCGGCGCCGGCCAGCAGCAGCCCGGCGAGCTGGCTGGCCTGCCAGCGCTCGCCCAGGAACCAGGCCGCGAACACCAGCGTGAAGAAGGCCTGCGACTGCAGCACCAGCGAGGCCAGGCCCGATGGCATGCCCACGTGGATGGCGGTGAACAGCAGCGAGAACTGCCCGACCGAGATCAGCAGCCCGTAGGCCAGGTACAGCCGCAGCGGCACCTGGGGCGGCCTGAACAGCAGCACGGCAGGAAAGGCGGCCGCCACGAAGCGCAGCGCGCCCAGCAGCAGCGGCGGCACGCCGGCCACGTCCTGCTTGATGACGGCGAAGTTGGCACCCCAGACCACGATGGTCAGCAGCGCGAGCGACAAGTCCTTGACGGGCATGGGCATCCTGAATCAGAGCACGGCGGCGATGGCGGCTTCGCGCGCGTGGGCGATGGCCTGGGCGATCTGCGGGCCGGGCGGATGGGTTGCGGCCGCGATGGCGGCGGTGTCCACCGCCATCGCGGCCTGCAGGGCGGCGTGCAGCCGCGCGGCTTGCGGATAGGGCTGGTCCTCCAGGCCCAGGCGCCCGCGCGCGTCGCATTCGCAGGCCAGCAGCACGGCCTCGAAGCGTTCTGGCCGGCGCGGGGCGTCGCAGCGCTCCAGCAGGCGCAGCACGGCGGCGGCCCCGAACTCGCCGCTGCGGTGGATGTTGCCGTGCTCGCGTGCCACCACCTCGGCCAGCTCCTTGCAGTCGCGCGGCACCCGCAGGCGCTCGCAGACGGCGCGCAGCAGGGCCACGCTGCGCTGCTCGTGGCCGATGTGGCGCGGCAGCACGTCGGCTGGTGTGGTGCCCTTGCCGAGGTCATGGCACAGGCAGGCGAAGCGGACCGGCAGCGGCGCCAGCAGCCGGGCGGCCATGTCCAGCACCATCAGCAGGTGCAAGCCGGTGTCCACCTCGGGGTGGTATTCGGGGCGCTGCGGCACGCCCCACAGGCGGTCCACCTCGGGCAGCAGCACGTGCAGGGCGCCGCTCGTGCGCAGCACCTCGAGCAGGCGGCTGGGGCGTGGCTCCATCAGGCCGCGCGCAAGTTCCTGCCACACGCGCTCGGGCACCAGGTGGTCGGCCTCGCCGCCGGCCACCATGGCCTGCATCAGCGCCAACGTCTCGGGCGCCACGGTGAAGGCGGGGAAACGTGCCGCGAAGCGCGCCAGCCGCAAGATGCGCACCGGGTCTTCGGCAAACGCCCCGGTCACATGGCGCAGCACGCCGGCCCGCAGGTCGGCGCGACCGTTGAAAGGGTCGATCACGTCGGCCGGGTCGAAGCCGCCGTCGGGCCGCAGGCGGCTGGCGTCCACCGCCAGCGCGTTGATGGTGAGGTCGCGCCGCGCCAGATCCTGCTCCAGCGTGACGTTTTCGTCGGCGTGGAAGGCAAAGCCGTGGTAGCCGCGCGCGGTCTTGCGTTCGGTGCGGGCCAGCGCGTGCTCCTCGCGTGTCTCGGGGTGGAGGAAGACCGGGAAGTCGCGCCCCACGGGCAGGAAACCCTGTGCAACCATGGCCTCGGGCGTGCTGCCCACCACCACCCAGTCGCGGTCGCTGCCGGGGCGGCCCAGCAGGGCATCGCGGACCGCGCCGCCGACCAGGTAGATCTTCATCGGCTCAGGCGGTAGGGTTCCTCGAAGGCCAGGAAGTCCTTTTCCGCCAGCGCGCCTTCTATCCAGGCGGCCACGCCGGGCAGCGCCAGCACGCGGTCCATGTAGCCGCGCACGGTGTCGCTCACCGGCAGGCTGAAGGTGCGCAGGCGCGTGCAGACCGGGGCGAAGTAGGCGTCGGCGATGCTGAAGTCGCCGAACAGCAGGGGGCCGCCGTGGGCGTCCAGCAGCTCGGTCCACATGGCTTCGAGCCGAGCGACGTTGGCGCGCACGCCGGCGTTGTCGCGCCAGATCAGCGCGCCGGCCTCGGGCAGGCGGGCCTCGATGTTCATGCCGCAGGCGCTGCGCAGCGGCATGAAGCCGGCGTGCATCTCGGCGCAGATGCTGCGGGCGCGGGCGCGGGCCCTGGCGTCGGCCGGCCAGAGGTGCTTCTCGGGGAAACGCTCGGCCAGGTATTCGGCAATCGCCAGCGAGTCCCAGATCACGAGATCGCCGTCGATGAGCAGCGGCACCTTGCCGACGGGGGTGAGCCCGGCCAGGGCGTGCTTGAACGACGAGTCCGCCTCGAAGGAGTCGAAGCGGACCAGCTGTTCCGTGAAGGGGATGCCGGCCTGCTTCATCAGCACCCAGGGGCGCATGGACCAGGAGGAGTAGTTCTTGTTGCCGATCAGGAGTTTGAGCATGGGTGGGCTCCGTGGAAAACACCCCATGGTAGCGGCGAGCGGCCGCCGATTGATGTTTTCGGGCTCAGCGATTGATGCGACGCCCGGCGTGCCGGCGCAGCTCGATCAGCCGGGTGCGCGGCCCGCGGTCGCCCAGCCAGGTTGCCGCCGTGGCCCGCAGCGGCGCGGGCGTGATGCCCAGCGCGTCCAGCCCCGGCAGGCGGCCGGTGGCGATGTTGTCCACCGCCATCGAGTCGAGGTTGTCGCGGCTCATCAGCGGCTCGCCGGGCGCGAGCTCCATTAGCCACGCCTGCAGCTGGCCCAGGGTCCGGGGCAGCGGCAGCACCGGGCGCGGGTGTCCGCCCAGCTCGCCGGCCGTGCGCACCAGTTCAGCCAGCGTCAGCACCTCGGGGCCGGCGCATTCGAAGGTCTGGCCGATGGTGGCGTTGTCCTGCAGGCAGGTCACGAGGGCGGCTGCCACGTCTTCCACCCACACGGGTTGGAAACGGGTGCCGGCGCCCGCCAGCGGCACCAGCGGAAAGACGGCCTGCAGCCGCGCGAACAGGTTGAGCAGCCGGTCGCGCGCGCCGAAGACCACGCTGGGGCGCAGCACCGTCAGCGCCAGCGGCGCGGCACCCAGCACCGACTCGCCGGCCGCCTTGCTGCGCTGGTACATCGACGGGCCGTCGACCGAGGCGCCGAGCGCGCTCACGTGCACCAGGCGGCGCACGCCGGCGGCCGCGCAGGCCTGGGCCAGGCGGCGCGGCAGCTCCACATGCACGCGCTCGAAGGCGGCGGCGTCACCGTGCAGGATGGCGACCAGGTTTACGACCGCGTCGTGCCCGGGCAGCAGGGCCGCGAGTGCGGCGGGGTCGTGCACGTCGGCCTCGGCCACGGTGAGGCCGGGCAGGTGCTGGACGGCGCTGGCGTTGACGCGCCGGCGCGTCGGCACCGTGACCTGCCAGCCGGCCCGCACCAGGCGCTCGCAGAGGCTGCGGCCGATGAAGCCGCTGCCGCCCAGCACGAGTACCGAGCGGCTCATGGCAGGTCGGTGTTGACGGCGCGCGCGGTCGTGGCGCGCGGCCCCACGACGCCCAGGCGGGCCTTGAGCGACTGCGGCTGGCCGCTCAGGATGGCGGCGTAGTTGGTGGTGTTGGACAGCACCTTCTTGACGTAGTCGCGGGTTTCATCGAACGGGATGTTCTCGGCCCAGATCGCGGCCTCCAGCACCGGGCCGTTGCGCCAGGTGCGCGGGCGCCCGGGGCCGGCGTTGTAGGCTGCGGCGGCCATGGGCATGGAACCCTCGAAGTCGTCCAGCGCGAGCTTGAGGTAGGCGGTGCCGATGGCGATGTTGGTGTCGCGGTCGGTGATCTGGTGGGGCTGGAAGTTGTCCAGGCCGATCTTGCGTGCGGTCCAGCGTGCGGTGGCCGGCATCACCTGCATCAGGCCCGAGGCGCCCACGTGCGATCGGGCGTCCATGATGAAGCGGCTCTCCTGGCGGATCAGGCCGTAGACGTAGGCCGGGTCCAGGCCGATCTCTCCGGCGCGCCTGACCACCGCCTCGCGGAACGGCATGGGGAAGCGCTGCACGTAGTCCTGCGACTCGCGGGTGCGTTCGCTGGTGTTGATGCAGCGGTCCCAGACCTCGCGCTGGCAGGCCAGGTCGGCGGCGGCCAGCAGCTCGCGCTCGGCCATGCCGCCGGGCGTGTGCAGGTTGGTGGTGTAGTTCCACTCGCGCACGCCTTCGGGGCGCAGGCCGATCTGGATGGCGCGCAGCGCGCGCTGCAGGCCGGCGTTGTCGCGCGCGGCGGCTTTTTCTTCTGCCGACAGTGGCGCGGGGGCGGGGGGAACGTTGACCTTCTGGCCCAATTCCTCCAGCGCCAGCTGCTCGTAAAAGCCGGCCGTGCCGGCGATGCGGCGCAGCAGGGCCTGGGCCTCGTCGGTGGCGGCGGGGGTGCGCTGGGCCAGCAGCGCGCGGGCCTGCCAGTAGGTCCAGGTGGCGTCGCCGCGCAGGCGATCGGGCATGGCGGTGACGGCCTGGCGCACGGCGGTCCAGTCGCCGGCGCGCAGTGCGGCGCGGGCTTTCCAGACCAGGTGGTCCTCGTGCATCTGGTGGTCGTGGCCCTTGGCGAACTGGGGCAAGGCTTCGTCGGACAGGCGCATGGCGTAGCGCTTGCCGATCACGCCCCAGACCCAGCTGCGCTCTTCCTGGGTGAGCTGCAGTTTCCAGCGCGTGTGGTTCATCTCGGCCACGGCGGCGTCTGGGTCGGTCACGGCCAGTCGCACCAGCGCCAGCGTCACCAGCTCCTTGGTGCGGGTGCGGATGGCGGTGAGCTTGTCGTCGAGGTAGCGCGCGGGGCTGTCGTAGACGGCGTTGACGGCGGCGACCCAGTCGGCGTTGAGCAGGCCCACGGCCTGGGTGGCGACACGCGGACGGTTGTTCTCGAACCCCAGGCGGGCGCGCTGCCAGGCGGCCAGTGGCTCCAGCTTGCCATCACCCAGCAGCGCGGCGGCGGCGGCGGCGCAGCCGGTGTCGGCCTCGCGCTGGCCCAACCAGCGCTCGCGCACGCGCGGGGCCACGTCGGCTTCGCCGGCGCGGTGGCGTTGCATCAGGTCGTAGCACTGCACCTCGCGGTCGTCGTTCATGCGGTAGCGCGGCAGCTCGGCCTGGAAGTTGGCCCAGTCGCCCTTCCTGGCCAGTTGCAGCAGCCAGTCGTTGCGCAGGCGGTCTTCGTAGTAGGTGCCGGCGTGGCGATCCATGAAGGCGCGGATCTCGCCTTCGCTGGCGGTGTCGAGCCGCAACTTGATGTCCCAGTAGCCGGCCAGCGGCGCGAGCGGGTGGTTCTGCACCTGGGGCAGCTTCTGCGCCAGCGCGCGGCTGTCGCCCTTGCGGAAAGCGTCGCGCAGCTCGAGCAGGGTGGCGTCGCCACCGGTCTGGGCCGACGCGGTGACCGCGACGCCCAGGGCCAGGAAAATCGACAACAATCCCTGATGCCGTTTTAGTCGTGTCTTCATAAGGGAATTATGGACAACAACCACGCTTCCGCCCAGCCATCGCCCAACGCGCAGAAGGCCCTTTGGCGCCAGCAGCTGGTGCAGCAGCGCGAGCGCATGGAAGACCGCCTGTGGCGCAACGAGCAGTTGCAGCGTGTCATGCGGGTCTGGCTGATCGGCCGGTCCGACACGGTGATCGGTGCCTACTGGCCCATCAAGGGCGAGTTCGACCCGCTGCCGGCGCTGTTCCGCTGGCAGGAGGCGGGCCGCGAGGAGGACGCGCAGAGCGCCGCGCGCCACCGCCGCATCGGCCTGCCGGTGGTCAACAAGGTGGACAAGACGCTGACCTTCTATACCTGGTACCCGGGCTGCCCGATGGAGGAGGACGCCTACGGCATTCCCAAACCCAAGGACACCGAGGTCATCCAGCCCACGCTGCTGTTCGTGCCCTGCGTGGGCTATGGGCCGGGCGGCTACCGGCTGGGCTACGGCGGCGGTTTCTACGACCGCACGCTGGCGTCTCTGCGGCCCCGGCCGGTGACCGTGGGACTGGGTTTCACCGAGGGCTTCCTGCCCGATCTGGAGCCCGAGCCCCACGACGTGCCGCTGGATGCCATCCTCAACGACAACGGGGTCGTGTGGCCGGTGGGGTGATCAGTACCAGGGTGCGTCCGCCAGCCCCTCGGTGACCATGACGCGCCGCAGCGCGGGGCGTTCCGCCATGCGGGACAGGAAGGTCGCCAGTGCCGGGCGCTGGCGCGCCGGGCGGTGGAAACCGCGGGTCCAGCGGCACAGCATGAAGGTCATCGGGTCGAGCGCGCTGTAGCGGTCGCCCAGCGTCCATGGGGCGCCATGGCGCACGAACTCGGTTTCCAGGATGTCGAGCAGCTCACCCACGCGGGCCTCCGCGCGGGTCTTCACCTCCTGGGCGCCCCCGGTGTTGCCGGCGGCCACCCAGCGATCGGGGTAGAAGTAGGCGATCAGCGCCGGCTGCAGGGTGTTGGTGAGCCACATCAGCCATTTGTAGGCGTGGGCCCGGTCGGCGCTGCCCAGCGGCGGCATCAGGCCGGCGCCGGGGTGCGTGTCGGCCAGGTGCAGCAGCATGGCGGCGGTCTCGAACAGCACCAGCTCGCCATCCGTCATGGCCGGTATCAGGCCGTTGGGGTTGAGCCGCAGGTAGGCGGCCGATTTGTGGGCCTGGTTGGCCCGGTCGACCCGGCACAGCTCGAATGGGCGGCCGAGTTCTTCCAGCAGGATGTGGGGCGCCATGCTGGCGTTGCCCGGGTGGTAGTGCAGTTGGATCAAGCGGAGTCTCCGGCAGGGGTCATTCGGCATTCACCAGGGTTTCGGGGTCGGGCTCGTCGCCTACTGCGGTGCGTGTCTGCGTGGCCTGGCCCAGCAGCCACTCGCAGAAAGCCTTGATCTCGGGCCGCTGCGCGCTGCGTGGCGAGACCAGCAGCCAGTAGGCCAGTGGCGAGTCGATGCGGGTGTGTGGCAGGGGCTCGACCAGGTCGCCGCTGGCCAGGTGCTCGGCCACCAGCGGCAGGCGGGCCAGCGCCACGCCCTGGCCGCTGAGCGCGGCCTGCGCGATCTGCTGCGCGTAGTTGAAGTACAGCCAGCGTTTGGGCGCGAAGCGGGCCGCCTTCTTGCCGCCGCCCAGGTGGGTGTCCAGCCAGCGCTGCCAGCTCAGGTACTCCAGGTAGCGGCTGCGGTGGGCGTCGCCGGCCTCGATGAGCGCGAAGCGCGACAGGTCTTCCACCTTCTGCAGGCTCTGGCTCTTGAGCAGCCAGGGGCTCACCACGGGGGTGAGCTGCTCGCCGAACAGGCGTATCGCCTCGGGCGGCATGGCCTGCGGCGGCGCGTAGCGCAGCGCCACGTCCACGTCGGCGGTCAGCAGATCGACGCGGCTGTCGGTGGCGTCGATGCGGATGTCGATGTCGGGGTTGTCGGCCTGGAAGGCTTCCATGCGCGGAATCAGCCACATGGACGCGAACGAGGCCCAGGTGGTGATGGCCACGGTGCGGCGGCCCGCGCTCTGGCGGATGTGGCGCACGGCGGCGTCGATCTGCTCCAGCCCGGTCGCCACCGCGCGCAGCAGCTGCGCGCCCGCGCCGGTGATGTCCACCGCGCGCGTGTGGCGCAGGAACAGCGGCGTGCCCACCTCGTCCTCCAGCGACTGGATCTGGCGGCTGACCGCGCTCTGGGTCAGCGAGAGCTCGTCGGCGGCGGCGCGGAAATTGAGGTGCCGGGCCACCGCCTCGAAGGCACGCAGGTGACCCACGCCAATCGGCCGGGTACGGGTGTGGCTGGGCGGGAGCGACATGGGCATTGATGTTGATTCGGAATCAATAGCTTAACCCGATTTCATTGGACTGCAGAGGTGATCGGCGAGACCATTCATTCCCGAATCGTCATTGTTGGAGTCCACCATGTCACACGCTGAACTGCATCCCATGGCCACCGGCTACTGGAAGCTCGGCGCCGGCCGCGCCATGACCCTGCTTCCCCGCGAATGGGGCAAGCTGTGCGTGGCCGAGGGCCGCGTGTGGCTGACGGTGGGCGGCGCGGCCCGCGAGCGCAACGACCTCTGGGGTGACCACGTGCTGGCCGCCGGTGACACGCTGCGCCTGCCGCCCGGCGCGCAGGTGGTGGTGGAGGCCTGGGACCGCGAAGGCGGCGCGCCGGTGCGTTTCGACTGGGTGCCGCAGCCGGCGCCGGTGCTCACGCGCTGGCAGCGCGAGGTGCGCCAGCCGCTGGGCGACCTGGGCCGTGCGCTGGGTGCGGCGTCCACCGCCTTCGTGCGGCTGCTGGGCGGCTTGCTGGCCTACGGCGAGTTCCTGGTCGCCGGTCGGGGGCGCGTCCTGTCGCGCTTCGAGTCCAACCCCCCCTGATCCTTGCGCGGCTTGCCCGCGCGCGCTGCCAGCGCCGCCTGCAGGGCCAGCCGCGCCCAGGGCAGCATCAGCGCGGGCGAGTCCATGGCCTCGGCTGGCGCGGTGTAGTAGCGCAGCTGCATGGGCTTGCCCTTGGCCTCGTACACAAAAGGTTCGCAGCCGGCCGCGCGCCACTGGGTTTTGGTGTCGGGGCCGGCCTTCAGGTAGAGCGTTTCCCAGGCGATGATGGCGATGTTGAGCCCTTCGGTGGAGATGCCCCAGCCGCCGAACATGCGCCTGGCCACGCACGGCCCCACGCCGCTGAGCAGCTCGCAGCAGTGGTCGGCGAATTCGCGGTCGGGAGCGGTCATGGCGTCATCCTAGCGCCCGCAGGGCCGGCGCGGGGGTGGGACAATGTTTTCATGGCCCGACCCAAATCTGCTTCACACGAACTCAAGCGCGACCAGATTCTCGACGTCGCGGCCCAGTGTTTCGCGCACCAGAGCTTTCCGGCCGCGAGCATGAACGACATCGCCGCCGCCTGCGGCGCCAGCAAGGCGCGGCTCTACCACTACTACGAGAGCAAGGAAGCCATACTGTTCGACCTGCTGGACCGCTACACCCAGCGCCTGCTGGCGCTGATCGGCGAGACCGAGGCCCACGCCCAGCGCCGCAACCTCAGCGAGCGCGATGCACTGCACGAGCTGGTGCGCGCCTTCCTGACCGAATACGAGACCTCGGCCACGCGCCACGTGGCGCTGCTGGGCGACACCAAGTTCCTCGGCGATGTGCAGCGCAACCTGATCCTGAACCGCCAGCGCGACGTGGTGGCCGCCTTCACCCGCTTCCTGCGCCGCGCCTACCCCGCGCGCGTGACGCCCGCCAACCAGACGGCGGTCACCATGATGCTGTTCGGCATGATCAACTGGACCTTCACCTGGCTGCGGCCGGGTGGGGCCATGAGCTACCCCCAGTTTGCCGAGGAGGTCGTCCGCATGCTGGAAAGCGGCCTGTCGGGCGGTGGAAAGAGTTAAACGATACGAAATTGATTTCGTTTAGGTAAAATCTTCACTTTCTGACCGAAGCCCCACGGAGACCGCGCGATGAGCAAAGCATTCGCCAGCCAGGCCGACCTGAGCGACAAGAAGATCACCTTCGAACAGCTGAGCGCCCACTGCTGGGCCTATACCGCCGAGGGCGACCCGAACTCGGGCGTCATCATCGGCGACCAATACATCATGGTGGCCGACACCACCGCCACGCCCGCCATGGCGCAGGACCTGATCGCGCGCATCCGCGAGGTCAGCGACAAGCCCATCAAGTACGTGCTGCTGACGCACTACCACGCGGTGCGGGTGCTGGGCGCCAGCGCCTACTTTGCCGAAGGCGCCACCGAAATCATCGCCAGCCAGGGCACGCTCGAGCTGATCCGCGAACGCGGCGCCGAGGACATGCAGAGCGAGATGGAGCGGTTCCCGCGCCTGTTCCGCGGCGCCGACACCGTGCCCGGCCTGACCTGGCCCACGATGGTGATTGGCGGCGGCAACCCGGTCAGGGGCGAGGTGCCCGGCAAGCTCAGCGTCGATCTGGGCGGCGTAACGGTGCAGATCTGGCACCCGGGCCCCGGCCACACGCGCGGCGACACCATCGCCTGGGTGGAAGAGGAAAAGGTGCTGTTCAGCGGCGACCTGGTGGAATACGAGGCCGGCGTCTACACCGGCGACGCCCAGCTGGAGGAGTGGCCGGCCACGCTGGAGGCGCTGCGCGCGCTCAAGGCCGAGTACATCGTGCCTGGCCGGGGCGAGGCCATGAAAGGCAACGCCGACGTGAACAAGGCGCTGGACTACACGAAACGCTGGGTGACCACGCTGTTCCAGGCCGGCAAGGAGGCCGCCGCCGCCGGCATGGACCTCAAGGCCGCGATGGCCCACACCCGCAAAAGCATGGACCCGGTGTTCGGCCATGTGTTCATCTACGAACACTGCCTGCCCTTCGACGTCAGCCGCGCCTATGACGAGGCCAAGGGCATCAAGAACCCCCGCATCTGGACCGCCGAGCGTGACCAGGAGATGTGGGCGGCCTTGCAGGCCTGACGTTCAGGCCCTCAGCACGCGGGCGTGGTGGGCGATGTGTTCGCCGATGAAGCTCGCGATGAAGTAGTAGCTGTGGTCGTGGCCCGCGCGGCGGTTGAGCTGCAGCGGGTGGCCGGTGGCCTGGCAGGCGGCCTCCAGCAGTTCGGGGCGCAGCTGGCTGGCCAGGAATTCGTCGGCCTCGCCCTGGTCCACCAGCAGCGGCAGGCGCTCGGTGGCGGTTTTCACCAGCTCCACCGTGTCGTGCGCCTTCCAGGCCTCGCGGTCCTCGCCCAGGTAGGCCGCAAAGGCCTTCTGCCCCCACGGCACCTGCGCGGGCGCGACGATGGGCGAGAACGCCGAGACGCTGCGGTAGCGGCCCGGGTGTTTCAGCGCCAGGCTGAGCGCGCCGTGTCCGCCCATGGAATGGCCGCTGATGGCGCGCGCTGCCGTGACCGGGAAATGTGCCTCGACCAGCGCCGGCAGCTCGTCCACCACGTAGTCTTCCATGCGGAAGTGTGGCGCCCACGGCGCCTGGGTGGCGTTGACATAGAAGCCCGCGCCCTGGCCCAGGTCGTAGGCCGGGTCGTTGGCCACGGCCTCGCCGCGCGGGCTGGTGTCCGGCGCCACCACGATCAGCCCATGCCGGGCCGCATGGGCCTGCACGCCGGCCTTGGTGATGAAGTTCTGCTCGGTGCAGGTCAGGCCCGAGAGCCAGTACAGCACCGGGCAGGGTTCGCCACGCAGGGCGGCGGGCGGCAGGTAGACCGCAAACTTCATGTCGCAGCCCAGCGCGGCCGACGCGTGTTTCCACACTTCCTGGCGGCCGCCAAAGCTGGCGTGGTGTTCCGTGCGTTCCATGTTCCTGCTTGTTTCCGGAGTTTTTTGGGGTCAGGCCCGGGCGGCCCGGGCGGCGCCCTGCATCGCGCCCGACGGCAGCACCTGTTGTCCATGGGTCAGTGGTACCTGCCGTACCAGGGCGGCGGCAACGTCCACCGCGTCGATGGCGCGCAGGTTGGCCGGGATCAGCGGCCGCAGCAGCGCGTCCAGCCTGGCCCAGCGTTGTTCACCGGCGCGCGCGGGCTGGCCCAGCGCGTCGCGGTCGCCGCGCAGCATGGACGGTCGGGCGATCACCAGGGCGTCGAAGTGGAGCGCGGCCAGCGCGTCTTCCAGCTCACCTTTCACGCGGCTGTAGAAAACCGACGAGCGCGCGTTGGCGCCCATGGCGCTGACGAGGCCGGCGCGGCGCGCGCCCGCTGCCTGCGCGGCGCGCGCCACGGCCAGGTTGGCGTCGAAGTCCACCGCCCGGAAAGCGGCCTGGCTGCCCGCGAGCCTGATGGTGGTGCCCAGGGCCAGGTAGACCTCGTCGAGCGGCGGCAGGGCCGGCAGCGCAGCGAAGTCCACCACGTGCATGCGCAGCTTGGGGTGCTGAAGGTCCAGCGGGCGGCGCGCCAGGGCATGCACCACCGTCACGGCCGGTTCGGCGCACAGCCGCTCCACGAGGCCGCGGCCCACCAGCCCGGTGGCGCCTGCCACGGCAACCGCGCGCGGGGTGTCGGGTGTGCCCGGCTGTGTGGCCATGATGTTCAGTAGTGGATGACGGAGCGGATGGACTTGCCTTCGTGCATCAGGTCGAAGGCTTCGTTGATGCCCGTGAGCGGCATGGTGTGGGTGACGAAGGGCGCGAGCTGGATGCGGCCAGCCATCGCGTCCTCGACCATGCCGGGCAGCTGGCTGCGGCCCTTGACACCGCCGAAGGCCGTGCCCAGCCACCTGCGGCCGGTGACGAGCTGGAACGGGCGGGTGGAGATTTCCTGCCCCGCGCCGGCCACGCCGATGATGACGCTCTGGCCCCAGCCGCGGTGCGCGCATTCCAGTGCGGCGCGCATCACCTGCACGTTGCCGATGCACTCGAAGCTGTGGTCCACGCCCCAGCCGGTCATTTCCACGATGACCTGCTGGATGGGCTTGTCGTGGTCCTTGGGGTTGACGCAGTCGGTGGCGCCGAAGGTGCGCGCCAGGTCGAACTTGGACGGGTTGGTGTCGATGGCGATGATGCGGCCGGCCTGGGCCAGCTGCGCACCCTGTATGACGGCCAGGCCGATGCCACCCAGGCCGAACACGGCCACGGTGTCGCCCGGTTGCACCTTGGCGGTGTTCTTCACCGCGCCCAGGCCGGTGGTCACGCCGCAGCCCAGCAGGCAGACCTGCTCGGGGTTGGCGTCGGGGCTGATCTTGGCCAGCGAGACCTCGGCCACCACGGTGTACTCGCTGAAGGTGGAGCA
>CAMLQP010000036.1 GCA_946482115.1 uncultured Comamonadaceae bacterium | reverse complement strand
AGCTTCTTCGGCGCGGCCTTCATCGTCGTGCTGCCGATCGCGCTGAACCAGTTCCTTCCACTGCTGGCCGGCCTGTTCGGCCTCACCATTTCCACCACTGCGGTCTCTCATGCCGAACTGATGATCTTCGGCGGCCTGATCGTGTGGTTCCTGATCGTCGAGCCACATGGGTTGGCGCGGCTGTGGTCCATCGGCAAGCAGAAGCTGCGCCTGTGGCCCTTCCCGCACTGAAAGCGGGAATTGCTCGCAAACACCGATGACCCCAGAGGTGTTTGCGTGTTCACTGAGGTGGCTTCAACCACACATTCTTAACAGGAGACAAACATGAAGCTTCGCAAGATCGTCCTCGCGGCCGCCCTGACCGCCATCGGGGCCACGGCCTGGGCCCAGGCCAAGGAACAGTACCTGCCGGTGCTGTCCTACCGCACGGGTGCCTACGCCCCCAACGGCACGCCCACCGCCAACGGCATCGTGGACTACTACAAGCTGGTCAACGAACGCGGCGGCATCAACGGCGTCAAGATCCTGGTCGAGGAATGCGAGACCGGCTACGACACCGCGCGCAGCGTGGAGTGCTACGAGCGCCTCAAGGGCAAGAACGGCGGCGCCGCGCTGATCCACCCGTGGTCCACCGGCGCGACCTTCGCGCTGACCGAGAAGGCCCCGGTCGACAAGATCCCGCTGATCACCACCGGCTATGGCCGCAGCGAAAGCGCCGACGGCACCATCTTCAAATGGAACTTCCCGCTGCTGGGCACCTACTGGGTCGCCGCCGACGCCATCGTGCAGGCCATTGCCAAGAAGGAAGGCGGCTTCGACAAGCTCAAGGGCAAGAAGATCGCGCTGGTCTACCACGACAGCCCGTTCGGCAAGGAGCCCATCCCGCTGCTGCAGGAACGCGCCGCGATGAACGGCTTCCAGCTCACGCTGCTGCCCGTGACCGCGCCGGGCGTGGAGCAAAAGGCCACCTGGCTGCAGGTGCGCCAGAACCGCCCCGACTACGTGCTGCTTTGGGGCTGGGGCGTGATGAACTCCACCGCCCTGAAGGAAGCCCAGGCCACCGGCTACCCGCGCGAGAAGATGTACGGCGTGTGGTGGTCGGGTGCCGAACCGGATGTGAAGGACGTGGGCCAGGGCGCCAAGGGCTACAACGCCGTGACGCTGCAGCACGGCACCGACAAGAACGCGCCCATCGTCAAGGAAATCCTGGCCAAGCTGCACGACAAGAACAAGGGCACCGGCCCGCGTGACGAGGTGGGCGAGACCCTGTACCTGCGCGGCGTGGTCAGCGCGGCCATGGGCGTGGAGGGCATCCGTGCCGCCCAGGAACGCTTCGGCAAGGGCAAGGTCATGACGGGCGAACAGGTCCGCTGGGGCCTGGAGAACCTGAACCTGACCCAGGCCAAGCTGGACGCGCTGGGCTTCAAGGGCGTGCTGCGCGGCCCGATCAGCACCTCGTGCGCCGATCACGTGGGCGCGGGTGCGGCCCGCATCCACACCTGGGACGGCAGCAAGTGGGAGTTCAGCACCGACTGGATCGAGGCCGACGGCCAGATCATCAAGCCGATGGTGAAGGCCACCGCCTCCAAGTACGCAGCCGAGAAGAAGCTGACGCCGCGCACGCCGGCCGACTGCCAGAGCTGATGTGAAGAATCGGCGGCTGGCCCGGGCCAGCCGCCATCCGCAAGGCCGGCGTGCCGCGCCTTGCGGATGGTCCCAACGGAAACAACCATGAGCACCCCCAACATCGTTCTCAACGTCAACGGCATCGAGGTCATCTACAACCACGTGATCCTCGTGCTCAAGGGCGTGTCCCTCAACGTGCCCGAGGGCCGCATCGCCGCCATCCTGGGCGGCAACGGCGCCGGCAAGACGACCACGCTGCGCGCGATCTCCAATCTGCTGCGCGGCGAGCGCGGCGAGGTCACCAAAGGCAGCATCGAGCTGCGCGGCGAGCGCATCGAGAACCTGTCGCCCGCCGACCTGGTGCAGCGCGGCGTGGTGCAGGTGATGGAGGGCCGGCACTGCTTCGCCCACCTCACCATCGAAGAGAACCTGCTGGCCGGCGCCTACACGCGCAAGAGCAAGGGCGAGGTGGCCGCCACACTGGACAAGGTCTACGCCTACTTCCCGCGCCTGAAGACACGCCGCGCCTCGCAGGCCGCCTACACCTCGGGCGGGGAACAGCAGATGTGCGCCATCGGCCGCGCGCTGATGGCCCAGCCCAGCGTGGTGCTGCTGGACGAACCCTCCATGGGCCTGGCGCCGCAGATCGTGGAGGAAGTGTTCGAGATCGTGAAGGACCTGAACCAGAAGGAAAAGGTCACCTTCCTGATCGCCGAGCAGAACACCAACATGGCGCTGCGCTACGCCGACTACGGCTACATCATGGAGTCGGGCCGCATCGTGATGGACGGTGCCGCCGAGGACCTGCGCAACAACGAGGATGTCAAGGAGTTCTACCTGGGCATGGGCGGCAGCGAGCGCAAGAGCTTCAAGGACGTCAAGAGTTACAAGCGCCGCAAGCGCTGGCTGGCCTGATCCACCCCCGCGCCGCGCCCGTGGCGCGTCACCCCCTCAAGGGGGCGGCGCTGGTGGGCCGGCAAAGCCGGACCCACGGCGCCCCCGGACAAGACATTTCACGCAAACGAATTCGCCCTATGAACGAATTTTTTGACGCCCTGGAGACGCGGGCCCCGGCCGAACGCGAAGCCGCCCTGATGGCCGCGCTGCCGGCCCAGATCGCCCACGCAAAAACCCACGCACCGGCCTTCGCCGAGCTGCTGGCCGGTGTCGACCCGGTCCAGGTGAACTCGCGCGCTGCGCTGGCGAAACTGCCCGTGACCCGCAAACACGAACTGCTGGAACGCCAGAAGGCGCACCGCGCCACCGACCCGTTCGGCGGCTTCTCGGCGCTGCGCTGGGGCGCCGGCATGAGCCGCGTGTTCGCCAGCCCCGGTCCCATCTACGAACCCGAGGCCGCCACGCGGGACTACTGGCGCGCCGGCCGCGCGCTGTATGCCGCCGGCTTTCGCGCCGGCGATCTGGTGCACAACGCCTTCAGCTACCACATGACGCCGGGCGCCTTCATTCTGGAATCAGGTGCGCTGGCCGTGGGCTGCACCGTGTTCCCGGCCGGCACCGGCCAGACCGAGCAGCAGCTGCAGGCCGTGGCCGAGCTGCGCCCCGACGCGTACACCGGAACACCCAGCTTTCTGCGCATCCTGCTCGAAAAAGCGGCCGAAAGCGGTGCCGATGTCTCCAGCATCCGCAAGGCATCGGTGGGTGGCGAGGCCTGCCCGCCCAGCCTGCGCGACTGGTTCGCCGAGCGCGGCGTGGCCGTCTACCAGACCTATGCCACCGCCGACCTGGGCCTGGTGGCCTACGAAACCCCGGCACGCGAAGGCCTGGTGCTGGAGGAGAACGCCATCCTCGAAATCGTCCACCCCGGCACCGGCGAGCCCGTGCCGGACGGCGAGGTCGGCGAGGTGGTGGTCACCAGCCTGAGCCCTGCCTACCCGCTGGTGCGTTTCGGCACCGGCGACCTGTCGGCCGTGCTGCCCGGCGCCTGTCCCACGGGCCGCACCAACACCCGCATCAAGGGCTGGCTGGGGCGCGCCGACCAGACCACCAAGGTGCGTGGCATGTTCGTGCACCCCTCGCAGGTGGCCGAGGTGGTCCGGCGCTTTCCTGAACTGGGGCGCGCGCGGCTGGTGGTCTCGGGCGAGATGGCCAACGACCATATGCTGCTGCGCGCGGAAGCTGGCAACCACTCGCCCGCGCTGCAGGACGCCGTGGCCCACGCGGTGCGCGAGGTGACCAAGCTGCGGGCCGACGTGGAACTGGTGGCGCCGGGCAGCCTGCCCAACGACGGCAAGGTGATCGAGGACGCGCGGCAGTACAAGTAAGCCCCGCGTCAGGTGCGGGCTTGACCTGCGTCAAGCCCCGTGGATTGAGGGTTTCCACGCCCCCTGGGCTACGTAATTTCCGCGATGCTGGGGGGCTGCGCTGGCCTTAGCATCCAGCATCTTTTCTCAAGGAGACCACCCATGAAACAGCTCTGGACCCTGGCCGTCGCCGCCGCCTGCGCGACCACCGCCTTCGCGCAGGACTTCCCGACCAAGCCCATCACCTTCATCGTGCCCTTCGCCGCCGGCGGCCCGACCGACCGGGTGGCCCGCGACCTGGCCGAGGCCATGCGCAAGGCCCTGGGCGGCAATGCCAGCATCGTGGTCGAAAACGCGGCCGGCGCCGGCGGCACCATCGGCGCCACCCGCGTGGCACGCGCCGCGCCCGACGGCCACACGCTGCTGGTCTGGCACATCGGCATGGCCACCACCCCGTCGCTGTACCGCCGCCTGCAGTACAAGGCACTCGACGACTTCGAGTACCTGGGCATCATCAACGACGTGCCCATGACGCTGATCGGCAAGCCCCAGCTGCCGGCCAACACCTACCGCGACTTCGAGAACTACATCCGCGCCAACGCCGGCAAGCTGAACCTGGCCCATGCCGGCCTGGGCTCGGCCTCGCACATCTGCGGCCTGATGTGGCAGTCGGCGGTCAAGCTCAACACCGCCATGACCACCATCCCGTTCGGCGGCACCGCGCCGGCCATGAACGCGCTGGTGGGCGGCCAGGTCGACGTGATGTGCGACCAGACCACCAACACCACGGCCCAGATCGAGGGCGGCACCGTCAAGGCCTTCGCCGTCACCACCGCCAAGCCACTGTCGGGCCACAAGCTGCTCAAGGATTACCCCACGCTCAACGACATGGGCCTCAAGGGCTTCAACCTGACCATCTGGCACGGCCTGAACGCGCCCAAGGGCACGCCCGCGCCGGTGCTCAAGCGCCTCAACGACGCCCTCAAGGTCGCGCTGCGCGATCCCGATTTCGTGCGCAAGCAGGATGGCCTGGGCGCCATCGTCGCGGCCCAGAACGATCCGCGCATCACGCCGGCCGGCCACAAGGCCTTCGTGGCCAGCGAGATCGACAAGCTCAAGGTCGCCATCGACGCGGCCGGGCAATTTGCCGACTGATGACCCGTTGCTGAGGATCGTCGATTCGATCACCGAACTGCAGCCCGCCGACGCGGGCTGCATTGCCATCAGCGGCTCGCACGGCGGCATCAGTTCGGCGCGCTACGCGCTCGCGGCGCGGCCACGGCTCAGCGTGTTCAACGATGCCGGCGTGGGCAAGGACGCAGCCGGCATCGCCGCGCTGGATTTCCTGGCCGGGCACGGGCTCGCAGCCTGCACCGTCTCCCACGACAGCGCCTGCATCGGGCAGGCCCACAGCACCCTTGAAGACGGCGTGGTGAGCCACGTCAACGCCCAGGCCCTCGCGCTGGGCGTCCGGCCGGGCGAGCGGCTCGTCTCGGTACTGGCCGCGCTGCGCGCGGCCTAGACACCCCAGACGATCTCGACGCGCTCGGCCTCGCAGCGGTGGATCATCTCGAGAAAGGGGGCCACGCGCATGCGCAGGCTCACGCGGTCCGGGTCGGGCGGCGGCTCGCCCTTCTCCTTGGCCTCCTGCACCTCGCGTGCGTGCGCTTCCTCGGCCTCGCGGACGGCGGCCAGCAGGGCCGCCACTGCACCCGGCATCTGCTCCGGCAGGATGATCCCCGGGCCTTTGGGATCCTTGCCCAGGATTTCCAGCACCTGCTTGCCCGTGTGCTCCAGCATCACCATGTCACCCGTGGTACGGGACTTGAAACGGTAGACCATGACCGACCTCCTGATTTTCTGCCACCACAGGCAATCCATTGTGCATGCCGCCCCCCGTCGGCCCAAGGATTTCGGTGCCGACTCGGGGAAAACCCCTTGCCCCTCCGGGGGCCTCGGCAGCAGAATGATTGAAATCTAAACTATTTCGAAATAAACATCCCGGGCCACGACTCCGCAACGCCATGCAAGCCCCCCTCGACCTCGAAGCCCGCGCCCACAGCGAACACCCCGAAGCCCTGCGCCTGTGGCTGCGCCTGCTGACCTGCACCCAGCTGATCGAAAAGCGGGTACGCGCCGGCCTGCGCGAGCACTTCGACACCACGCTGCCGCGCTTCGATCTCATGGCCCAGCTGGAGCGCCACCCTGAAGGGCTCAAGATGAAGGAGCTCTCGCACCGGCTGATGGTGACTGGAGGCAACGTGACCGGCATCACCGACCAGCTGGTGGCTGAAGGTCTGGTCGAACGCCTGGGCGTGGAAGGGGACCGCCGCGCCTGGCGGGTGCGCCTCACGCCCCGGGGGCACGAGCTGTTCGCCGAGATGGCCGCCCGGCACGAGGACTGGATAGTGCAGTCCTTCGAGGGACTCCAGCCTCGGGAAGTGGAGCAGTTGCACCGCCTGCTGGGCAAGGTCAAGCAGATTCAGCAGCGCCCGTCCGCAGAGGACGAAAACGGGTGACCCGTTTCAGCGGGACTGGCGGAAGGCCATCACGGCCTGGTTGCGCAGCGTCTTGAGCAGTGCCAGTTCCTTTTCGTCGAGCGCCACGTCCGCGGCGTCGGCCTTGTCGGCGTAGATCAGTCCCAGCGGGGCCCCCTTGACCAGCATGGGCAGCAGCAGGAAGGCGGGTGCGTTGACCTTTTGCCGGTACCAGGCGGGCAGGCGCGTGACCACGTTGTCGGCGCTGGCGTCTCGGATCAGGGTGTCCACGCCCTTGACACACACCAGCGTGAACAGGTTGTTGGCCTCCTGCAGCGGCACGCGGAACAGTTTGGCCAGCTCGGCCGCGTCATCGCCCAGGCCGAACCGGCCCGTCAGGCTCTGGCTGGCCGCGTCGCGCAGGCAGAACAGCACGCGCCGGAAGCCGAGCGCGCGGTACATGGTTTCGAGAATCATGCGCAGGATGTCGTTGAGCGGGACATTGCTCTCGACCATGGCATTGGTGATGTCCTGGATGCCGGTCGCCAGCATCTGCGCCGCCAGGGCCGGTTCACCCGCGGCCTGGGACGACGCGCCGTGAGCCCCCTGCGGGGTCGCCGTGGCCACCAGCTCGTGCGGAGTCAGCGTGTCCGAGGGCTGGTCACTCCCCGGTTCTTCGGGGCGGATCAACCGCGCGGCCGGCGAATGCGGCGCGACGCTCACGCCCATGGCCTTGGCAGTCTCCGCCAGCTTCTGGCGGGCAGCCCGGGCCATCTCGACGATGTGTTCGCTGTCCAGCCCCAGGCTGGCGGCATAACGCTGCGCCAGCCGCCGCAGCTTTTGGGGCAGCTCCGCTTCGTCGCTGGCCAGGTAGGCGTCGGCCATGTCGTTGGACGCCAGGGCCAGCCAGCGCAGGCGCTCCTGCGTATCGGGTGGCACGCGGGCCGGCGGCCGGCCCTCCGGCTTGCGCATGAGGCGCTGCATGGTGTCGGGCAGGCCCCATGCCCGGGCCACGCCCAGGCCAAGGTCTTCGTAGGTCATGCCCAGCACCGCACGGGCCGCCGAGGCTTCTTCCTTGCCGGCCGTCATCGCAGCGCGCACGCGGCCGGCCTCTTCCGGGAAATAGAACTCGCTGAGCAGGCGCCCCAGGTTCTGGAACAGCGCCCCGATGAAAACCTCTTCGCCCTCGCGCGCCACGGGGCACAGGTCGCTGGCCAGCGAGCCCGCGAGCAAGGCGCGCAGAAACTCGGTCTTGAGCTGGTTGGCATGCGCCTTGTTCTGCATGTGCTCCAGCAGCACCAGGCTCATGGCGATGTTGCGTATGCCCGCGAAGCCGATCAGGCTGACCGCGCGCGACACCGTGCTGATGCTGCCGCCGCCCGCATGGGCGAACTGCGCCGAGTTGACCAGGCGCAGCAGCTTGTTGGTCAGCGCCACGTCCTTGAGGATCTCGCTGGTCAGCGAGTTCAGGCTCTCGTTCTCGGAATTGGCCAGGCTCTGCACGCGCGTGACCGATTCCGACATCGCGGGAAAGTCGCTCTTGTGGCGCATGCGCCGCAGCAGGAAGCCCAGCGTGGCAGGTCCGCCACCCGTGCCGGCACCGTCGTCCTCGTCGGTTTCCCGCTGCCACTCGCGCAGGGCCTCGGCGAAGGCCTGGGCACCGGCCCAGCGCTGCGCCGGATCCCGTGCGAGGGCACGCAGGACCACGGCACGGAGGTTGTCGTCCACCGGATGGGCCTTGTCGTCCGGAAGGACCAGGTCCTCGTGGCTGACGCGGTAGATCGCATGATAGGCGTCCGCGGCAGCGACGAGCGGCTGGCCGAACAGCAGCTCTGCCAGCACCAGCCCGGCGCCAAACACGTCGCTGGCAGCGGTGGGCGGCCGGCCGGACGCCGCCTCGGGCGACAGATAGCCCGGCGTGCCCTGCACGTCGGACGTCGCGGCCTGGGCACCCTCACGCACGGCAATGCCGAAGTCCGTCACCTTGGGGCGCCCCTGCGCGTCGAGCAGTATGTTGGACGGCTTGAGGTCGCGGTGCACGACGCCGGCACCGTGCGCGGCGGCCAGCGCGTCGAGCACCGGCAGCATCAGCGCCACCGCCTCGGCCGGCTGCAGCGCCCCATGCTCGCGCAGGTAGGCCGCCAGCGTGGGGCCACTCACGTACTCGAACACCAGGGCCGGCTGGCCATCGATGCTGTCAGCCTCGTACAGCGTGACGATGTGCGGGTGAGTGACGCGGCCCACATGCCGCGCCTCCTGCAGCCAGGCGTCGAGGCCGGCGGCCACGGGACGGACCAGCTTGATGGCGACCTGGCGCTCGAGATGGGGATCGCGGGCCAGCCAGACCGTGGCCTGGGCACCCTTGCCGAGCACGCGCTGCAATTCGTAGCGACCGAGCCTGCGGCCCTGGTTGGATGAGGCGGAAACGTTCACGGCGACAGACAGTGGGGGCGATAATGGTTGTGCGGTTGGCCCACGCAGCCAATGTAGCGCGTTTTGTGCGGGTTCACGAAAGGAGTTTCCACCGTCATGCAACTCCTCCAACTGGTCCAGTCCCAGGTGCGGCTGAACGAACCCCTCCCGTGGGGCGTGCGCGACACCGATGCCAACCTGCTGCTGGCCAAGGGCTACGTGCTCACTGACGAGGACCGGCTGCTGACACTGCTGGAGCGGGGCATGTACGTGGACCTCGAGGAGTTCCAGGCGGTGGAAGCCGCCGCCGGGCGCACGCCACCGCCGCCTGCAGCGCCGCCCACGCTGTTCGAGCGCTGGGACCGACTGTTCGACTGGCAGGCCGAGGCCATCAAGGGCCTGGCCGACCTGCCCGATCCAGCCGCCACGCTCAACGGATTTGCCGACGAACTGCTGGAACTGATCGATCGCGACCCCGACATCGCCATCTACCACGTGCTGCGACATGAGCGCCGCCAGCTGTTCCTGTATGGCTACTGGCACGCCATACACGCGGCCATCCTGTGCCGGCTGATGGCCGAGCGGCTGCAGTGGCCGCCCGAGCGCCAACGCGTGCTGGTCAAGGCTGCACTGACCATGAACATCGCGTCGGCCGACCTGCAGGGCCGCCTGGCGGTGCAGGAGGTTCCCATCACCGAGCGCCAGCGCAAGCAGCTGCACGACCATTCGCTGCAGGCCGCCGAACGCCTGCGCACCCACGGCGTCACCGACCCCGACTGGCTGGAAGCGGTGGAAAACCACCACGAACGCGCCGACGGCAGCGGCTACCCCAGGGGCCTGCGCACCACCAGCCCGCTGGCCCAGGCGCTGCGGCATGCCGACGTGTTCGCGGCCAAGGTCACCGCACGCGCCAACCGGCCCTCGCTGAGCCTTCAGGAGGCCGCGCGCCAGCTCTTCAAGGAAGACCAGGGCGGGCCGTTCGCTGCCGCGCTCATCAAATCGCTGGGCATCTACCCGCCGGGTGAGCTGGTGAAGCTGCAGTCCGGCGAAATTGCCGTGGTGGTGCGACGTGGACCCGACGCCAGCAAGCCGCTGGTGGCCTGCATCACCGACATCCAGGGCCAGCCGGTGCCCACGACGGTGCAGCGGCGGACCGCCGAAGCAGGCCATGGCATCACCGGCGCTGTGCCCGACAAGTCGCTGGTGCAGAAGCTGCCGCCGGAGCGGCTCTACGGCATGCTGGTCTGAAAAGGCCCCGCACTCCGCTGCTGCGCGGATCGCTGCCCCCCGGGAGCTGTCCGGGCTTGGAGCTGGCTCAGCGCTCGATCGCCAGCACCGACTCCTCGACCCGCGCCGCGATCTGCCCCACGGCCAGGGCGGCCGGGCAGCCCGGTGCGCTGACCAGCAGCAGCTGGCGCCGCATGATGGCTTCCTTGACCGAGGCGTCGGACGGGATGTCGCCCATGTGCACCAGCCGCAGGCTCTGGCCCGGGCGGTTGGTGATGAAGCGGTTGAGCACCTGCTGCAGCTGGGCGGTGATGTTCTTGCCGTCGCCGGGCCGGACCGCCTGATTGACCACCAGCCGGATCTGCTGGCGCTGTTGCTGCATGGCCAGCACCTTGATGGTGGCGTAGGCGTCGGTCAGCGAGGTCGGCTCGGGCGTGGCCACCAGCATCACCTCGGAGGCGAGCGAGACCGCGAATAGCACCACGTCGGAAATGCCGGCACCGGTGTCGAGCAGCACCACGTCGTAGCGGGGCACCACCTCGCTCATGAGCTTGAGGAAATCATCGCGCACCTCGGGCGTCAGGCGCGAGTACTCCACCATGCCCGAACCCGCCAGGATGACGCTGAAGCCGCCCGGCGCCTTGAGGATGGCCTCCTCCAGCGTGGCCTTGCCGGTGAAGACGTCGTGCAGCGTGATCTTGGGGTAGAGGTTGAGCACGACGTCGAGGTTGGCCAGCCCCAGGTCGGCGTCGAGCACCAGCACCTTGAGCCCGCGCCGCGTGAGCGCGGCGGCCAGGTTGGCCGAGAAGAAGGTCTTGCCCACGCCACCCTTGCCGCTGGTGACGGCGATCACCTTGCCCTTGCCGAAGGACGGCGCCACGCCCGGGGGCGTATTCGATGACGGTGGTGTTGCGCTCATGGGCTTCTCGTTCATGGCTGGGTTCCATCGGCCGTGCCCAGGCCGAACAACAGGCTTTTCTCCTCGGCGCTGACCTCGCTGTCGGCATGCGGCTCGATGCACACGCGGTTGCGTCCGCCGGCCTTGGCGCGGTAGAGCTGGGCATCCGCCCGCTCGATCCACGCCGCAGCATTGAAACGCAGCCACTGCGGAGCATACGCGCCCCCGCAGCTGATCGTCACCCGGACCGCTTCGCCGCCATCCAGTTCCACCGGGGTCTGGGCGACGCTGGCACGTATGCGCTCGGCCACCTGCACGCCGAAGCTGGGCTGACAGCTGGGCAGTATGACGGCGAACTCCTCGCCGCCATAGCGCGCCACCGTGTCCATGGGACGCACGCTTTCCTGCAGGGCCTGAGCCACGGACCGGATCACGCGGTCGCCGGCGCTGTGGCCGCGGGTGTCGTTCACGCGCTTGAAATGGTCGATGTCGATCAGCAGCAGCAGGGCCATGTCGCCGGCACGGGTGACGCGATCGACCTCCTGGTCCAGGGCTTCGACGAAGTAGCGCCGGTTGGCCAGGCCGGTCAGCGGATCGCGGTGCGACAGCTCGCACAGCGCGTCGATCAGCTGCTGCAGGTAGGCGGTTTCGTCGCCCTCGGGCTTCGGGGCATGCCCCGCCCGCTCCAGAAGGGCCTTGGCCTGGTCCAGTTGCAGGGATCCCAGTTTCACGTTGACGAGCGCCGAGGGTGTGACAGATTGTTTCCAGCCAGTCTAGCACCGTTGCCTGACGCCGCCCACCGTCAGGCCCCGCGCAGCGCGGCCTCCAGCGCATCGGCAAACAGCGCCGGCACGTCGCAACCGGTCTGCTGCTGGATCTCCTGGAAGCAGGTCGGGCTGGTGACGTTGATCTCCGTCACCTTGTCACCAATCACATCCACACCAGCCAGCAGCAGGCCGCGCGCGGCCAGCACCGGCCCCAGCGCCTCGCCGATGGCACGGTCGCTGTCGGTCAGCGGACGCGCCACGCCTTTGCCGCCAGCCGCCAGGTTGCCGCGCACCTCGTTGCCCTGCGGGATGCGCGCGAGGCAATATGGCACCGGCCGGCCACCGATGACCAGCAGGCGCTTGTCGCCGTCCACGATCTCGGGCAGGTAGCGCTGCACCATCACGCTGGTGGCGCCGCCCTGGTTCAGGGTTTCGATGATGCTGCCGAGGTTCATGCCATCGGCGCCGACGCGGAAAATGCCCATGCCGCCCATGCCATCCAGCGGCTTGAGGATGACGTCGCGGTGCTCGGCGTGGAAGGCTCGGATGTCGTCGGCCGAGCGCGTGACCAGCGTCGGTGGCGCGAAGGCGGCAAACTCCATCAGCGCGAGCTTTTCGGGGTGGTCGCGCAGCGCGGCCGGCTTGTTGAACACGCGCGCGCCCTCGCGTTCGGCCTGCTCCAGCACGTGGGTGGCGTAGAAGTACTCGCTGTCGAACGGCGGGTCCTTGCGCATCAGCACGGCGTCGAAATCCCTCACGGCCACGGCGCGCGCGGGCTCGGCCCGGTACCAGTCGTCCAATGCGCCGGTCAGGCGCACCGGCGTGGCCTGCGCCGTCACCACGCCGCCGCTGCGCCAGTGCAGGTGGCGCGGCTCGCAGGCCGCCAGCGCGTGGCCGCGGCGCTGCAGCTCGCGCATCATGGCGAAGGTGGTGTCCTTGTAGGTCTTGAAGCTGTCGAGGGGGTCGGCGATGACGAGGATGTTCATGGCAGGGTTTTCCGTTGGCCGTACTGTTGCACAAACAGCGCGAGCGCGCCGGCCACCACCCCCCAAAACGCCGAGCCGATCCCGGCTATCACCACGCCGCTGAGCGTGACCAGGAAGGTGATGAGCGCGGCTTCTCGGTGGGCGTCGTCGCGCAGTGCCGCGTGCAGCCCGCCGGCGATGCTGCCCAGCAGCGCCAGGCCGGCGATCGCCAGCACCAGCTCCTTGGGGAAGGCCAGCAGCACGCCGGTGACGGCAGCGCCGAAAATGCCAATCAGCACATAGAGTACCCCGCAGGACACGGCGGCGGTGTAACGCTTCTTTGCGTCGGGATGCGCTTCCGGTCCCATGCAGATGGCGGCCGTGATGGCACTGAGGTTGAGCGCGAAGGCCCCGAAGGGCGCCAGCACCAGGGTGGCGAGGCCGGTGATGGTGATGACCTTCGAGATCGGCATGTCGTAGCCGGCCGCGCGTATGGCCGCCACGCCGGGCAGGTTCTGCGAGGCCATGGTGACCACGAACAGCGGCAGCGCCAGGCTGACGAAGGCGGCAAAGCTGAACACGGGCGCGGTGAACACCGGGCGCGCGAACTCGAAGGTCATGGCACCTCCATCGAACCGGCCCGTGGCGACCACGTAAGCGATGGCCACGGCCAGCGTGAGCGGCACCGCGTAGCGTGGCGCAAGGCGCCGGCCCAGCAGGTAGGCCAGCAGCATCAGCACCACCATCGGGAGGGCGGTCTGCGCGGCGGCAAAGGCCTGCAGGCCGAAACGCGCGAGCACGCCCGCCAGCAGCGCGGCCGCGATGGCCATGGGGATGCGGTTCATGACCCGCTCGAACCAGCCGGTGGCGCCCGCCAGCGTGATCAGCGCGGCGCAGGCCATGAAAGCACCAATGGCCTCGGCCATGGAGAAACCGCCGGCCAGTCCGGCCGTGGCCAGCACCGCCGCGCCAGGAGTGCTCCAGGCGACCATGACGGGCTGTTTCCAGACCAGTGAGGGAATGACCGAACACAGCCCCATGCCCAGGCCCAGGGCCCACATCCACGAACTGATTTCAGCGGGCGTGGCGCCAAAGGCCTGTGCGGCCTGGAACACGATGGCCACCGAACTGGTGAAGCCCACCAGCACGGCCACGAAGCCGGCGGTGGCGGCGGGAAGGCTCAGGTCTCGGAAAAACGACATGGGAGGGATTGTGCCTTGGCGACTTCTTCGTCCTCGGACGCGGGGTGGACGACTCCGTTCGTGTCCCCCGCCGCTGCGTGGCTCCTCCTTTACCTCACTGCGTCATCCACCCCACGCCCGAGGGCAGCCACCACCCAGGCATGCCAGCGGTGGTGTGCCGATATCTCGTCAGATCGGGGCGATGGGGTGCCCTGCGCAGCGGCATAAAGGAGGAGGCCGAAGGCCGGGGGACAGCCGCGGAGCAGGGCACCCCATCACCCCGATCCGCCAGCAACCGAAAAACGCAACCTCAAATTTCTATCTTCGACCCCAGCTCGATCACCGCATTGCTGGGCAAATTGAGGAAGTCCGCCGCGGCGCCCGCGTTGTGGTGCATCTGCGCGAACAGCTTTTCGCGCCACGGGGCCATGCCGCTGCCTATGGTGGGGATGACGGTGTCGCGCGAGAGGAAATAGCTGGTGACCATGGGCTCCAGCTCGCAGCCACGCCCGCGCAGCAGCTGCAACGCCTTGGGCACGTCGGGATCATTCTTGAAGCCGTAGTGGATGATCACTTTCCAGCAGTCGTGGCCCAGGGGCTCCACCTCCAGGCGGCGATCGAGGCCAATCCAGGGCACCTCGTGGCTGCGCACGGTGACGAACAGGTTCTGCTCGTGCAGCACCTTGTTGTGCTTGAGGTTGTGCAGCAGCGCATTGGGCACCGTGCCGGTGTCCGAGATCAGGAACACCGCCGTGCCAGACACCCGCACCGGCGGGCTCACGAACACCGCATCCAGGAAACTGGGCAGGTCGATGGACTCGGCGGCCTGCTTCTCGGCCAGCAGGTGGCGCCCCTGCTTCCAGGTCATCATCAGCGTGAAGACCACGCCGCCGATCACCAGCGGGAACCAGCCGCCCGCGAACAGCTTGAGCAGGTTGGAGCTGAAAAAGGCCAGGTCCACCACGAAGAACCAGCCCGTGGCCGCGACGCACAGCGCCAGCGGGTACTTCCAGCCGTAGCGGATCACGAAGAAGGTCAGCACCGTGGTGATCAGCATGTCCAGCGTGACCGCGATGCCGTAGGCCGCCGCCAGGTTGCTCGACGAACGGAACATCACCACCGCCAGCACGATGGCGACGAACAGCCCCCAGTTGACGAAAGGGATGTAGATCTGTCCCGTGTCCTGCACGCTGGTGTGCTGGATGTTCAGGCGTGGCAGGTAGCCCAGCTGTATGGCCTGCTTGGTGACCGAGAAGGCGCCCGAGATCAGCGCCTGAGAGGCGATCACCGTGGCCATGGTGGCCAGACCCACCAGCGGCAGCAGGGCCCAGTCGGGCGCCATGTTGAAGAAGGGGTTCTTCACCGCCTCGGGCGATTCGAGCAGCAGCGCGCCCTGGCCGAAGTAGTTGAGCGTGAGCGCGGGCATGACCACGCTGAACCAGGCCAGGCGGATCGGCTTCTTGCCGAAGTGGCCGAGATCGGCGTAGAGCGCCTCGGCGCCGGTCACGCACAGCACCACCGCACCCAGGATGATGAAGGTGATGCCCGGGTTGTGCCACATGAAACGCAACGCGTGGTGCGGGCTGAGCGCGCCCAGGATCTCGGGATGGCCCACGATGTGCGAAACGCCCAGCACCGCGATCGCGATGAACCACACCAGCGTGATGGGGCCGAAGAATTTGCCGATGCCGCCGGTGCCGCGCTTTTGCACCGCGAACAGCGCGAACAGCACCACCAGCGTGATGGGCACCACGTACTGCCGGAAGTGCGGCGACACCACCTCCAGACCCTCGACCGCGGAAAGCACCGAGATGGCCGGCGTGATCACGCCGTCACCGTAGAACAGCGAGGTGCCGAAAATGCCTATGACCAGCAGCCAACGCCGCAGATCCGGCCGGTCCTTCACCGCGCGCGAGGCCAGCGCCAGCATCGCGATCAGCCCGCCCTCGCCTTCGTTGTCCGCCCGCAGCACCAGCACCACGTACTTGAGGGACACGATGACGGTCAGCGTCCAAAAGAGGATGGACAGGATGCCGTAGACATTGTCATGGGTGAACGGAACGTGGCCGGAACCGAAGACTTCCTTGACGGCGTACAGCACACTGGTGCCGATATCGCCATAGACCACACCGATGGCGCCGAGTGTCAGCGCCGCAAGAGACGATTGGGAACGGCTCACGAAACCACCCCCTCCCTGACCGGTGGGGGGTACCGTTGTTATGGGGCGGCCATTTTGCGCCTGCCGCCCCGGCCTGCCAATGGAGCGGCCCGTCTATATGTTGCAGCGCAGCAACTACCCCCCTTGACGTCAGTCGTAGACCTCGGCCTCGGGATCGGTGGCCTCTAGCTCGTAGCTCGCGGCCAGCATGGCCAGGCGGCCGATCACGCCGTACATGTAGAAACGGTTGGGCGCGCTGGCGCCGGCCTTGGCACCGGGCTGCGGCAGGTGGGCGCTCTGCTCGAAGGCCAGCGGCACGAAGCGCGCGCCCGGGGCGTTGAGGTTCTCGTCATCGCCACGCTCGGCGTGCACCCGGTAGAAGCCGCCCACCACATAGCGATCCATCATGTAGACCACCGGCTCGGCCACGGCGTCATGGATGCGCTCGTGCGTGAGCACGCCTTCCTGGATGATGACCTCGCCGATGGGCCGGCCGTCGGCGGCGGCGGCGCGCTGGGTCCGGGCCTTGGCGACAGGGGTGTCCAGGTCCTTGACGTCGCGCACGGTCATGATGCCCATGCCCTGCGAGCCGTTGTCGGCCTTGACGATCACGAACGGCTTTTCGTTGATGCCGTATTCCTTGTACTTGCGCCG
>CAMLQP010000035.1 GCA_946482115.1 uncultured Comamonadaceae bacterium | reverse complement strand
ATCGACGGCATCGGCGCGACCGAGATGCTGCACATCTTCATCTCGCACGACGAGACCAACGCCCGCCCGGGCGCCACCGGCAAACCCGTGCCCGGCTACCGGGCCAGGGTGGTGGACGATCAGGGCAACGAGGTGCCGCCCGGCACCGTGGGCAAGCTGGCCGTGCAGGGGCCCACCGGCTGCCGCTACCTGGCCGACGAGCGCCAGAAGACCTACGTGAAGAATGGCTGGAACCTCACCGGCGACGCCTATGTGATGGACGCTGACGGCTACTTCTTCTACCAGGCCCGCACCGACGACATGATCATCTCGGCCGGCTACAACATCGCCGCGCCCGAGGTGGAGGAGGCGCTGATGCAACACCCGGCAGTGGCCGAGTGCGCGGTGATCGGCGTGCCCGACGAGGAGCGCGGCCAGATCGTCAAGGCTTTCGTGGTCTTGCGGCCGGACCACGTGGCCGACGAGGCCATGGTCAGAACCCTGCAGGACTTCGTCAAGCGCACCGTCGCGCCGTACAAGTACCCCCGTGCCATCGAGTTCACCAGCCAGCTGCCGCGCACCCAGACCGGCAAGCTGCAGCGTTTCCGGCTCAAATGAACCGTTTCGAAAGACCCCTGCGCATCCGCTTCGCCCACTGCGACCCGGCGGGCATCGTGTTCTTCCCGCAGTACCTGGTGATGCTCAACGGCCTGCTGGAGGACTGGTTCAACGACGGGCTGGGCATACGTTTCGACGACCTGCTGGGCCCGCGCCGCGTGGGCACGCCCACCGTGCGGCTGGAGTGCGACTTCACCGCCATCAGCCGCATGGGCGACGACGTCGTGTTCGGGCTGGAGGTCGAGCACCTCGGGCGCAGCTCGCTGGTCCTGCGGCTTGACGGCCGCTGCGGCGGCGAGACCCGGCTGCGGGCCCGCCAGGTCATCGTCTTCACCAGCCTGGACACCCACAAACCCATGGCCATCCCCGACGACGTGCGAGCGGCCATCGCCACCCGATTCACCGATACACAAGAGGAGATCCGACCATGACGACCCAAGTACTGCTTCCCCCGGGCTGGCCGCGCCCGCGCGGCTACTCGAATGGCGTGTCGGCGCGCGGCCGCATGGTGTTCGTGGCCGGCATGATCGGCTGGGACGCACAGGGCGTGTTCCACACCGACGACCTGGCCGGCCAGGTGCGCCAGGCGTTGCAGAACATCGTCGAGGTGCTGACCGCCGGCGGCGCCAGGCCCGAGCACATCGTGCGCATGACCTGGTACGTGACGGACAAGCGCGAGTACGTGGCCGCCTATCCCGAGATCGGCAAGGCCTTCAAGGAGCTGATCGGCAGCTACAACGCCGCCATGACGGCGGTGGAGGTGGCGGCCCTGGTGGAGGACCGCGCGAAGGTCGAGATCGAGGTCACGGCGGTGGTGCCGGACGAGGCCTGAGCCTCGTGCCGGTGCATGCCGGCCGGCTTCAGTCCGGCTTGAAGTCGATCGCCTTGAGCGTCGCGCCCTGCTTGTCGTAGGCGGCCTTGAGGCTGGTGATCATGGCATCGGGCGTGACGGTGGTGCCGGGGTCTATGCCCAGCCCCTGCAGCCGCTCCTTCACCGCCGCCTGCCCTGTCACCCTGAGGGCGGCCTCGCGCACGCGGGCCTGCACGGGGGCCGGCACGTCCGGGGTGGTCCACAGCCCCAGCCAGGCCAGCTCGGTCAGGTCCTTGTAGCCCAGCTCCGCGAAGGTGGGAACGTCGGGCAGCACGGAGACGCGCTGCGGCGCGGTGGTGGCCAGCGCGCGGATCTTGCCCGCCCTGATCAGGGGCAGCGAGGTCGCCGGCGCGTCGAACATGAACTGCAGCTGGCCGCCCACCATGTCGACAAGGGCTGCGGGGGAGCCCCGGTAGCCCACGTGCACCATGTCCAGGCCCGCCAGCTTGTTGAGCTCCAGGCCCAGGGTGTGCGAGATGGAGCCGACGGCATACGAGCCGTAGTTGACCTTGCCGGCGTTGGCCTTGGCGTAGGCGATGGCGTCCTTGAGCGATTGCACGGGCAGCTGGCTGGGTGTGACGAACACCAGCCCGCCGCGTCCGATCTCGGCCAGCGGCCGCAGCTCGCGCACCGGGTCGATGGGCAGGCGGACGATGTGGGGCACCTCGGAGACGATGCCGTTGACCGCCAGCATCAGGGTGTAGCCGTCGCGCGGGGCCTTGAGCAGCTCCTGGATGCCCAGCAGGCCGGCGGCGCCGGGCTTGTTGTTCACCAGCACGGGCTGGCCGAGCTGCTGGCCCAGGCCCTCGGCCAGCACCCGAGCGACCATGTCGGCGGTGCCGCCCGCCGGTGCGCCGACCACCAGGCGCAGCGGTTTGTCCGGAAAGGCCTGGGCCGATGCCGGGGTGGTGGCCAGCAGGCCGGCTGCGGCTGCCGCGGCGGCCAGGGCGCAGGCGGTGAAGTGGCGACGGTTGAGGTGTTCCATGGTGGCCTCCTCAGGCTTCGAAGGACGAGACATCGACCGGCGCGATGCCGCTGGTGGCGCAGTGGTCGAGGTAGCGTTTCATCACGGTCTTCCAGTTCTCGATGGCCAGCACCTGGTCGTCGTCGGTCACGAGGTTCCAGTCACCCTGGACGATGTTCAGGGTGACGACATCGTCCTTGCCCACGCCGGTGGGCGTGTGGCGGGTTCCGGCGGTCTCGTAGACGAAGCTGCCCGGGCCGGCGACCCAGTCGTGCTCCAGGTAACGCCACTGGCCGCTGATGGTATAGACCATGACGGTACCCGAATGGTGGTGCCGCGGCAAACGCACATGGGCCGGCGCCTTCAGCAGGGTCACCCACTCGCCGCTGACCGGGTTGACCTTGAGCAGCTTGATGAACACGTCGTCGGCGTAGGGCAGGAAGGGGTGCCAGGGCAGGGCCTCGGCGTCGATCAGGGCGGTGTCGATCTTTTCGTAATACATGGGGTTGTCTCCTGGAAAAGGCCTGTTCAGGGGCCGGGGGGGTAGTCGACGCGGACGTCGTGGATGACGCCGTTGAAGGCGAACGGGGCACGCTCGAAATAGCGCCGCGACACGGGCGAGCCCAGGTCTCGGCCGACTTCGAAGGTCTCGGTGGCGGTGAAGGTCAGCGGCACGGTGTAGAACAGCACGCCTTCGGCGACCTTCTCGCCGTCCACGCGCAGGATGAGCTTGCCGGCCGAGCCCGGCTGGCGCGACAGCACGCGCGTCTCCAGCTCGATGCGGCGGCGGCCCGCCGCCACCGGGCGGGCCGAGCGCAGCGTGGTGCGCTTGAGCATCAGGGCGTTGTATTCGTAGAACAGGTGGCCGTCGTCGAAGAACAGCGTGACGCCGCCGGCGATGCCGCCCAGGGCGTAGAGCACGCCGCGCGCGTCCTGCGGCGCCTCGACGTCCACCGTCACGGTGCTGTTGCTGGCGCGCAGGTCGGGCGCCATGAACTCGGGGATGCGTTCGGTGTCGGTCCCGAAATGGCAGGATGTGCGGGGCGGGCCGACACGGTCCGTCGGGTGCAGGAAAGGCCACAGCCCGGCACCCAGCGGATAGACCCGGTTGTCCAGCGCCTCCTCGTGGAACAGGCGCTGCAGCTCGCGCAGCTTCTCGGGGTGCTGCGCCGCCAGGTCCCTGGCCTGGGCGTAGTCGGCGTCGACGTGGTAGAGCTCCCAGCGGTCCTGGCGCGGATCCCAGCCCTGGAACTGGCGCGGGTCGGCGATCCACGGCGTGCGCGGCCCCCAGACCGAGGCCATCCAGCCTTCGTGGAACAGGCCCCGGCTGCCCAGCACCTCGAAGTACTGGCGTGACTTGCGCGTGGGCGCTTCGGCGCTGCCGAAGGTGTAGGTCATGCTCACGCCGTCCAGCGGTTCCTGTGCGTGGCCGTCCACCGTCTGCGGCGGCGTGATGCCCGCCACCTCGTAGATCGTGGCGGCCAGGTCGTTGACGTGGTGGAACTGCGGGCGCACCCGGGCGTCGGGCTTGATCTGCGCCGGCCACGAGATGGCCAGCGGCACGCGCGTGCCGCCGAAATGGCCGGCCAGCAGCTTGGTGCCCTGCAGCGGCGACATGCCGGCCCAGGCCCAGGCCGCGTGGTACATGTTGTCGAAACCGGCGCCGCCCAGCGCCTCCAGCCCGCCCTCGCGTTCCAGCAGCGCCATGTGCTGCGCGGACGTCGAGGGGATGCCGTTCTGCGCGTTCAGCTCGGCCACCGAACCCGTCATGCCCTCGGCCGACGCGCCGTTGTCCGAGAACACGTAGAGCACCAGCGTGTTCTCGCGCAGGCCCTGGCGTTCCAGTTCATCGATGAGCCGGCCGGCCTGGACGTCGGTGTGCTCCAGGAAACCGGCGAACACCTCCATCAGCCGCGCCTGGAAGCGCCGTTCGGCGGGGTCCAGGCTGTCCCATGCTGGCAACGACACGGGGCGTGGCGTCAGTTCGGCATCGGCGGGCACGAAGCCGATGGCCTTCTGGCGCTCGAACGCGTGCTCGCGGTAGACGTCCCAGCCTTCGTCGAAGCGCCCGCGGTACTTGTCCGCCCATTCGCGGAACACGTGGTGCGGCCCGTGCACCGCGCCAGGCGCCCAGTACAGGAAGAAGGGATCCCGTGGCGCGTGCACGGCGCGTTCGCGCAGCCAGTGGATGGCCTGGTCGGCCAGGTCTTCGGTCAGGTGATAGTCCGGGCGGCGCGGTGGCTCCACCGGCGTGGTGTTGCGGTACAGCCGCGGCTCGTACTGCGAGGTCTCGCCGCCCATGAAGCCGTAGAAGGTGTCGAAACCGTGGCCGGTGGGCCAGCGGTCGAACGGGCCCATCGACGTGACCTGCGTGACCGGCGTGTTGTGCCACTTGCCGAAGGCCGCCGTGCGGTAGCCGTGGTGGCGCAGCACCTCGGGGATGGTGGCGCAGGACTTCGGTATCTCGGCCGTGTAGCCGTCCCAGTCGCTCGCCAGCTCGGCGATGACACCGTTGCCGACCCGGTGGTGGTTGCGGCCGGTGAGCAGCGAGGCGCGCGTGGCCGAGCAGATGGCGGTGGTGTGGAAGGCGTTGTAGCGCACGCCGCTGTCCGCGACGCGGGTGAAGGTCGGCGTGTGGATGGGCCCGCCCACGGTGTCGGCCTGGGCAAAGCCGGCATCGTCGAGCAGGATCACCAGCACGTTGGGCGCGTCGGCGCGGCGCACCGGGCTGGGCTGGCGCCACTGGTGCGCCGATTCCTTCAGCGTCTCGCCCGCGCGGCTGGCCGTCGCCGGACGCGGCAGGGGCAGTTCGCTGCCGGGGGAGGGGGTGTGGGCCGATGTCATGACCCGATTCTTCGGCGGGCAGGCCTTGACTTCTTAACCTGAAGTGACAATGATTGAACTTCAGGTGACAGGTCTGCACAGGCCATCCATGCCCCGATGAGCGACTACATCCGCGCCGCCGCGTTGGCCAATTTCCCCGATGTGGTGCGCCGCCACGGGCTGGACGCGCAAGTGCTGCTGGCCGAGGCGGGCATCCCGGTCGAATGCCTGGACGACCCCGAGCGCATGGTGCCGGTGGAGCGGGCCTACCGCCTGCTCGACCGCGCGGCCCAGCTGGCCGGCGCCCCCAGCCTGGGGCTGGAGATGGCCGAGAGCAACCGCATCTCGACGCTCGGCCTGCTGGGCCTGATCCTGCGCGAGGAGCCCACCCTGCACGATGCCCTGACCACGCTGCTGCGGTACCGTCGCATCCACAACGAATCGCTGCTGCTGGCGCTGGAGCACACCGGCAGCGGCAAGGACCGCCTGGCGGTGCTGCGCCTGGCGCTGGCGGCCCCCGCCGGCACGCCGGTGGTGCAGGCCACCGAGCAGGGCATGGGCATGCTGCTGCGCTCGCTGCGGCTGCTGCTGCCACCGGCCTGGCGGCCACGCCTGGCCTGTCTGTCCCACGGGCCGGTCGGGCCGCGCGAGGTCTACCAGCGCGTGCTCGACGCGCCGCTGCAGTTCCACGCCGACTTCAACGGCGTCGTGTTCGACGGTGCCGATCTGCAGCGGCCCATGCGCAGCGCCGACCCGGCCCTGGTGCGGCAGGCGCGCGCGCAGCTTGACCAGGTGCTGGCGCAGCGCGGCGCGGTGTCGTGCGGTCAGCGCGTGGGCGAGCTGGTGCGCGTGCTGCTGCCAGCCGGTCGCTGCTCCATCGAGCACGTGGCCCAGACCCTGGGCATGCACCGCAGGACACTGCACCGCCACCTGCTGAAGGAGGGAACAGGTTTCGACGCCATCGTGCACCAGGTGCGCGCCGAGCTGGCCACCCACCTGGTGGCCGAAACCCGCCGCCCGCTGTCCCAGGTGTCCGAACTGCTCGGCTTCTCGGCGCCACCCGCGTTCTCGCGCTGGTACCGGGGCGCATTCGGTGGGCCGCCGAGGGCCAGCCGGGGTGGGGACCGCTGAAGCGGTGCCTGAGGGCCGTCGCGAGACGGGCCGGGCGGTGGAGCGCCTTCAGGCCGTGAAGCGCAGGCGCGGGGCGGCACCGGCAGCCGGTGCATCCAGCCGGCCCACCACGGTGGCCTCGGCGAAGCCGTCGTCATGGAAGGCCTTGAGCACGGTGTCGGCGGTGTCCGCGCGGCAGCTCACCAGCAGGCCGCCGCTGGTCTGCGGGTCGGTCACCAGGGCGCGCTGCCAGTCGGCGGCGTCGGCGGGCCAGTCCACCTGGCTGCCGTAGCCGGTCCAGTTGCGGGCGGAGGCGCCGGTGGCGGTGCCGTCGCGCGCGAAGGCAACGGCGCTGGGGATCAGGGGCAGCGCAGGCAGCGACACCTGGGCCGAGAGCCAGGAGCCGCGGCAGATTTCGAGCAGGTGGCCGGCCAGGCCGAAGCCGGTGATATCGGTGATGGCGTGCACGCCTTCGATCTGCGCCAGCGCGCCGCCCACGCGGTTGAGCTTCGTGGTGTGGCGGATCATCTCGGCATAGCCGTCGGTGCCCAGCTGCCCCTTCTTGAGCGCGGCCGAGAGTATGCCCACGCCCAGCGGCTTGCCGAGCACGAGCACGTCGCCGGCCTTCGCGTCGGCGTTGCGGCGCACGCGCTGCGGATGCACCAGGCCCAGCGCCACCAGGCCGTAGATAGGCTCCAGCACGTCGATGCTGTGACCGCCCGCAATGGGGATGCCGGCCTCGCGGCAGACGCTGGCGCCGCCCTCGAGCACGCGGCCTATGACCTCGGGCGGCAGCTGCGCGATAGGCATGCCGACGATGGCCAGCGCCATGATGGGCGTGCCCCCCATGGCGTAGACGTCGGACAGGGCATTGGTGGCGGCGATGCGGCCGAAGTCGTACGGATCGTCGACGATGGGCGTGAAGAAATCGGTGGTGGCCACCAGGGCCTGCGTGTCGTTGAGGCGGTAGACGGCGGCGTCGTCGCTGGTCTCTATGCCCACCATCAGTTCGGGCGGGATGATGCCGGCCGGCGAGCGCGAGAGGATCTCGGTCAGCAGGCCCGGCGCGATCTTGCAGCCGCAGCCGCCGCCGTGCGAGAAACGGGTGAGGGCAATGGGTTCTGTGCTCATGGTGTCAGGCGTTGGGGCGTGGTGCCGGGATTGTGCCTGCTGCGGGTGTGGCGCAAAGGCACAGGCCTTTGCTCGGCGATTCGCGACAAGTTGTCGCATGCGCACGGGCTTCTACCGGGGACGCCGTGCGACAAATTGACGCGGTGCCGTCATTCAGGGTTAACCCCATCCGAGGATGGTTTGTGAACGTATCAAATGATCGGAGCTCTGCCGTGAAGCAGGCGCCATGTTGCGAAACCCCACGTTCGCAGGAGACTCGAAAAATGGACATGAACCGGAGGCAGTTCTTCCGGGTCAGCGGTGCCGGACTGGTCGGTTCCAGCCTGGTCGCCTTGGGCTTCTCGCCCACGGCGGCCTTGGCGGAAACGCGGCAGTTCAAGCTGGCCAGGACCACCGAGACGCGCAGCATCTGCCCCTACTGCTCGGTGAGCTGCGGGCTCATCATGTACACGCTGGGCGACAAGGCGAAAAACGTCAAGGCCAGCATCATCCACATCGAAGGCGACCCAGACCACCCGGTCAACCGCGGCACGCTGTGCCCCAAGGGCGCCGGCGTGATGGACATGATCCAGTCGCCCAACCGGGTGCATTACCCGCAGGTGCGGGAGGCGGGTTCCGATTCGTGGAAGCGCATCTCCTGGGACGAGGCGCTGACGCGCGTGGCCAAGCACATGAAGGCCGACCGCGACGCCAACCTCATCAAGACCAACGCCGCCGGCACGACGGTGAACCGCTGGAACTCCACCGGCTTCCTGATCTCCTCGGCGGCGTCCAACGAATCCGGTTACCTGTCCGTCAAGGTCGCTCGCGGCCTGGGGATGGTTGCGCTAGATACGCAAGCACGTATCTGACACGCGCCGACGGTGTCCAGTCTGGGCCCGACTTTCGGTCGCGGAGCGATGACCAACTCGTGGACCGACATCCGCAACGCGGATCTCGTCCTCATCATGGGCGGCAATGCCGCCGAAGCGCATCCGTGCGGCTTCAAGTGGGTGACCGAGGCGATGCAACACCGCAACGCCAAGCTCATCGTGGTGGACCCGCGCTTCACGCGCTCGGCCGCCGTGGCCGACCTCTATGCCCCCATACGCGTGGGCACCGACATCGCCTTCCTGGGCGGCGTCATCAACTACCTGCTGAGCAAGGACAAGGTCCACCTGGATTACGTCAAGCTCAATACCGATGCCACTTTCCTCGTGAAAGAGGGCTTCAAGTACGACAACGGCTTCTTCAGCGGCTACAACGAAGACAAGCGCAGCTACGACAAGTCCACCTGGGGCTACCAGATGGGCGAGGACGGCTTCGTCAAGGTCGACGAGACGCTGCAGGACCCGCAGTGTGTCTACCAGCAGCTCAAGAAGCACTACAGCCGCTACACGCCCGAGATGGTGAGCCGCATCACCGGCACGCCGCAGGACGCATTCCTGAAGATCTGCGAGATGCTGGGCGAGATGTCCGCGACCAACAAGACCAGCACCATCCTGTATGCGCTGGGCTGGACGCAGCACTCGGTGGGCTCGCAGAACATCCGCACCATGGCCATGATCCAGCTGCTGCTGGGCAACATGGGCCGGCCGGGCGGGGGCGTCAACGCGCTGCGCGGGCACGCCAACGTGCAGGGCATCACCGACATGAACGCCTACTCCGAGGTGCTGTCGGGCTACCTGTCCGCACCCACCGACGCCGACACCAACCGCACCGACTTTCTGGCCCGCCGCACGCCCAAACCGCTGCGGCCCAACCAGATGAACTTCCCGCAGAACTTCCCCAAGTGGTTCACCAGCCTGATGAAGTCCTACTACGGGAACGCGGCCACGGCGGAGAACGACTTCGCCTACGACTGGGTGCCCAAGCGCGACACCGGCTATGACATCCTGGCCATCTTCGAGATGATGCACCAGGGCAAGATGAACGGCTTCCTGTGCCAGGGCTTCAACCCGCTGGCCGCCGTGCCCAACAAGAAGAAGCTGTCCGCCGCGTTCTCGAAGCTGAAGTATCTCGTGGTCATGGACCCGCTGGAAACCGAAACCAGCGAGTTCTGGAAGAACTACGGCCCCCTCAACGACGTCGACCCCAAGTCCATCCAGACCGAGGTGTTCCGCTTCCCGACCAGCTGCTTCGCCGAGGAGACCGGCACCTTCACCAACTCCAGCCGCGTCATCAGCTGGAAGGAGAAGGCGGTCGACCCGCCGGGCGAGGCCAAGACCGACGGTGAGGTGATCGCCCGCCTGTTCATGAAGCTGCGCGAGATGTACGCCAAGGAGGGTGGCACCCTGCCCGAGCCGGTGGCGGCGCTGACCTGGCCCTACCTCAACCCGGTCAACCCGTCGCCCGCCGAGGTGCTGCGCGAGATCAACGGCCGTGCGCTCGCCGACGTGCTCGGGCCACCCGACCCCAAGGACCCCAAGGCCCCGCGCCCCGTGGTGGTCAAGGCCGGTGAACAGATGCCCAATTTCGCGTTGCTGCAGGACGATGGCTCCACCGCGTGTGGCAACTGGATCTATGCCGGTTGCTGGACGCAGGCGGGCAACATGACCGCACGCCGCGACACCGCCGACCCGACCGGCCTGGGTGTCTATCCCAACTGGGGCTTCGCCTGGCCGGCCAACCGGCGCATCCTCTACAACCGCGCCAGCGCGGACAAGGACGGCAAGCCGTGGGACCCGTCACGCAAGTACCTGGCCTGGAACGGTACGTCCTGGGCGGGTGGTGCGGATATCCCCGACATGCGCCCCAACGCGGCGCCGTCCGAGGGCGTGGGCTCCTTCATCATGAACCCCGAAGGCGTGGCGCGGCTGCACGCCATCGGCATGGCCGAAGGCCCGTTCCCGGAGCACTACGAACCCTTCGAATCACCGATCGGCGTCAACCTGATGTGCCCCACCAACCCCAAGGCCGTGAGCAATCCGGCGGCGCGGGTGTTCAAGGGGGATCTGGAGGCCTTTGGCAAGAAGGAGGAGTTCCCGTACGCGGCCACCACCTACCGCCTCACCGAGCACCACCACTACTGGACCAAACACGCGCGCAGCAATGCCATCGTGCAGCCCGCGGCCTTCGTCGAGATCGGCGAGGAGCTGGCCAAGGAGAAGGGCATCAAGCAGGGCGACAAGGTGCGGGTGAAGAGCAACCGCGGCGAGGTCGTCGCCGCGTGTGTGGTCACCAAGCGCATGAAGGCGCTGATGGTGGACGGCAAACCCGTTCACCACGTGGGCATACCCATCCACTGGGGCTTCAAGGGCGTGACGCAGAACGGCTATCTGGCCAACGCGCTCACACCTTTCGTCGGCGACGCCAACTCGCAGACGCCGGAGTTCAAGGCCTTCCTCGTCAACATCGAGAAAGCGTAAGGGGAGCACCATGTCAAGCCTTCAATCGCTCGACGTGATGGCCCGCTCGGCCACCACCACGCCGCCGCCGCAGATCCGCCAGAACGCCCCGCAGATCGCCAAGCTCATCGACGAGTCCAAGTGCATAGGCTGCAAGGCCTGCCAGGTCGCGTGCATGAACTGGAACGACCTGCGCGACGAGATCGGCGACAACATCGGCGTCTACGACAACCCGACCGACCTCACCCCGAGCTCGTGGACGGTGATGAAGTTCTTCGAGGTTGAGCCCGAACAGGGCAAGCTCGAATGGCTGATCCGCAAGGACGGCTGCATGCACTGCGACGATCCGGGCTGCCTCAAGGCCTGCCCGTCGCCCGGGGCCATCGTCAAGTACAGCAACGGCATCGTCGACTTCATCTCCGAGAACTGCATCGGCTGCGGCTACTGCGTCAAGGGCTGTCCGTTCGACGTTCCGCGCATCAGCGAGAAGGACAACAAGGCCTACAAGTGCACCTTGTGTTCCGACCGCGTGGGCGTGGGGCTGGAGCCGGCCTGCGTCAAGACCTGCCCGACCGGCGCCATCGGTTTCGGCACCAAGGACGAGATGGTGGCCTACGGCGAGCAGCGCGCCCAGCAGCTGAAAGACCGTGGCTTCAAGAACGCCGGTCTCTACAACCCGCAGGGCGTGGGTGGCACGCACGTCATGTACGTGCTCAAGCACGCCGACAGGCCCGGGCTCGAAGACCTGCCCGCCAACCCCAGCATCAGCCCCATGGTTGCGCTGTGGAAGGGCCTGGCCAAGCCGCTCGCGGTGGCCGGCATGGTGGGCGCGGTGCTGGCCGGTTTCTTCCACTACATGAAGGTCGGTCCCATCGAGGAGAAGGACGCTGAAGAGGAGAAGACATCATGAGCCGCATGCTGCAGCGCTACCAGGATGGCGAGCGCATGAACCACTGGTTCGTCGCGCTGATGTTCTTCCTGGCCGGGCTCTCGGGCCTGGCTTTCTTCCACCCCAGCCTGTTCTTCCTCTCCAACCTGTTCGGCGGCGGCTCGTGGACCCGCATCCTGCATCCCTTCATGGGGCTGCTGATGGTGCTTGGCTTCGTGCTGATGTTCATGCGCCTGTGGCGTGACAACGTCGTCAACGCCCACGACCGCGAGTGGAAGAAGCACATGGGGAAGATGCTCAAGGGCGACAAGGCGGGCATGCCGCCGGTGGGCAAGTACAACTACGGCCAGAAGCTGGTGTTCTGGTCCATGAGCATCAGCCTGCTGGTGCTGGTGGTCACGGGCTTCATGTTCTGGCGCCCGTGGTTCACACCGTACTTTCCCATCCCGGTGATGCGCATCGCGGTGCTGCTGCACTCGGTGTCCGCCGTCGTGCTGGTGCTGTCGGTCATCATGCACATCTATGCAGCGATCTGGGTCAAGGGCACCATACGGGCCATGACACGCGGGACGGTGTCCGAAGGCTGGGCCAAGGCCAACCACCCGCTGTGGCACAAGGAAGTCACGAACAAGTGATGGCAGTCACTCTGAAAGGAAACCTGTTTTGACCGTGACCGGAGCCAGTGCGACCGTACGCGTGATGTCACCCGAGGAAATCGCCGCCCGCGCGGGTGGCGAAACCCCCTTCCTCTGGTGGCCGCAGCGCGACACCCTGTTTGCCGAGCGAGCCATGCGCCTGCGCCAGCTGGCGCAGGGCCACGCGATGCAGGACTTCCTGGGCTTCATGGCCGATCTGGGTCAGGCGCAGCAGGCGGCACTGGCGGATTTCCCCGCCGTGCCCCTGCCCGATGCCTCCGCACTCGATGCCGCAGCGCGCCAGGGCGTGCCGCCGCTGCCGGCGGTGGACTGGCCGCGCGACCCGGCCTGGCACGGCGCGCTGCGGCGCATCACTGGCAAGCTGCGTGCAGCGGGCGTGCCCGACGGCGTGCGCAGCGCGCTTGATCGCCTGGATCAGGCCGACGCCGACACCCTGGAGCAGCAGGCCGACTGCCTGCTGACCGGCGTGATGGAAGGGCTGGATCTGGCCGGCGCTCCCTTCGTGGCCGCTGCGTTGCAGGTCTACTGGACGCACCTGGTGCTGAGCGTGCAGCAACGCCACCAGAGTGGCGGCCAGCCGTTCGGTCGCATCGACGATGAAACGGTCTGCCCCTGCTGCGGCAGCAGGCCCACCGCCAGCGTCACCCGCAGCGCGGGCGAATCGCTGGGCCAGCGCTACCTCTGCTGCTCGCTGTGCGGCGTGCACTGGCACATGGTGCGCATCAAGTGTCCGCACTGCCTCAGCGGCAAGAGCCTGGCCTACCTCTCGCTGGACGTGGCCGGTGACGAAGCCGAAGGCAGCGCCCAGCGGGCCGCGAACGCCGCCATCCAGGCCGAGACCTGCGACGAATGCGGTCACTACCTCAAGATCGTCCATACCGACCGCGACCCCTTCGCGGAGCCGATGGCGGATGACCTGGCCAGCCTCACGCTGGACCTGCTGGTGTCCGACACGGGCAAGACCCGTCACGGCGTCAACCTGATGCTGCTGTTCGGTGAGCCCGAACCGCCACCACCCACGCCAGGGGCCGGATGATGGCCCGCTTCGACGAATCCGTGGTCCACGGTTCAACGAGCAGCCCCAAAGACCTCCCCGCCGTTGACCGCCTGCTGCGCACCACCGCAGCCACCACCCTGATCGCCGAGCACGGCCACACGCTGGTGGCCGGCGAGGCGCGCGCGCTGCTCGACGCGCTGCGCGCGGAGGCCCTGGCCGGCACGCTGGCGCGCGAGCGGGTCGTGCCCGAGGCGCTGCAGCACGCATTGGCCGACCGCGTGGCCGCGCGGCTGGCGCCGCGCATGCGCCCGGTGCTCAACCTCACCGGCACGGTGATCCACACCAACCTGGGCCGCGCGCTGCTGGCTGAACCCGCATTGCAGCACCTGATGGCCGTGATGGCCGGGCCCAACAACCTCGAATACGACCTCGCCAGCGGCGGCCGCGGCGACCGCGACAGCGTCGTCGAGGAGCTGCTGTGCACCCTCACCGGCGCCGAGGCCGCCACGGTGGTCAACAACAACGCGGCCGCCGTGCTGCTCACCATCGCGGCGCTCGCGCGCGGGCGCGAGTGCATCGTCTCGCGCGGCGAGCTGGTCGAGATCGGCGGCGCCTTCCGCATGCCCGACGTGATGGCCGCCGCCGGCGCCACGCTGGTGGAAGTGGGCACCACCAACCGCACCCACCCGCACGACTACGAACGCGCCATCACCGAACGCACCGGCCTGCTGATGAAGGTGCACACCAGCAACTACGCGGTCCAGGGCTTCACCTCGGCGGTGGACGAGGGCGAGATCGCCCGCATCGCCCACGCGCGCGGCCTGCCCATGGCCACCGACCTCGGCAGCGGCGCGCTGATCGACCTGGCTGCCCACGGCCTGCCGCGCGAGCCCACGCCGCAGGAAAAGCTCGCCGCCGGCTGCGACGTTGTCACCTTCAGCGGCGACAAGCTGCTCGGCGGCCCCCAGGCGGGGCTGATCGTGGGAAGCCGGGACGCCATCGCCCGCATCCGCACCTACCCCATGAAACGCGCGCTGCGCATGAGCAAGCTGCCGCTGGCCGCGCTGGAGGCCACGCTGATGCTCTACCTGCGCCCCGAACGGCTGGTGCGGGATCTCCCCACGCTGCGCCTGCTGACGCGCCCGGCCGATGCGATTCGCGCGCTGGCGCAAGAGTTGCTGCCGGCCGTGGCCCAGGCCGTTGCGCCGCGGTTTGACGTCGCGGTGGTCGAACTGCAGGGCCAGATCGGCTCCGGTTCGCTGCCGGTCGAACGCCTGCCTTCGGCCGGCCTGGCCATCGCACCCCTTCAGAAGAAGGGCGCGGGCCGCGCACTCGATGAACTGGCCACCGCGCTGCGCGCGCTGCCCCTGCCGGTGATCGGCCGCATCGCCGACGACCGGCTGGTGCTGGACCTGCGCTGCCTGGAGCGGCCGGAGCCCTTCGTCGCACAGCTGGTAGCCTTGCGGGCTTTGCTGACCTGATTTCCTGCAATGTCTGCCCCCTTGCCCCCCACTTCCTTCACGCGCCGCCAGGCCTGCGCCGCGCTCGCGCTGGGCCTCGCCACCCCCGCGGTCAGCGCCCAGGACGATCCTGCCCAGCGTCGGCCCTGGCCGCGCGGCCGTCCCACGCCCGCCCTGGACCTGCCCGGCAGCGGCGGCACGCGCTGGCGCCTGCGCGAGGCGCGCGGCAAGGTGGTACTGCTCAACTTCTGGGCCAGCTGGTGCACGCCGTGCCGGGTCGAGATGCCGTCGCTCGAACTGCTGGCCCAGCGCCACGAACGCGACGGCCTGCTGGTGATGGCCGTCAACCACCGCGAGACCGACGCCGCCGTGAACCGCTTTCTGGCCGAGATGCCACTGACGCTCGACATCCTGCGCGACGCCGATGGCCGCGCCGCGCGCGACTGGGGCGTGCGCATCTTCCCCTCCACCATCGCCATTGCCCGCGACGGCAAGGCCGCCTTCACCGTGACCGGCGAACTCGACTGGGCCGGCCCGCTGGCCCGCCAATGGATCGCCCCGCTGCTCTGACTTTCACCCGCCTTCAAGGAGAACCCCATGAAAACCACCCTGTCCCGCCGCACCGTGCTGCTGTCCGGTGCCGCCGCTGTCGGCGCCCCGCTGCTGCCCGCCACCGCCCTGGCGCAGCAGCGCCGCTTCGAGCCCCAGGCCGGCGGATGGCGCACCTTCGACGTCACCACCACCATCACCCCGGCCGACCTGCAGGGCACCACCCGCATCTGGGTGCCGGTGCCCGACATCGAGTCCGGCTACCAGCGCACCGTGGGGCACCAGTGGTCGGGCAACGCCAGCAACGTCAAGCTGGTGTCCGACACCCGCGAGGGCGTTCGCATGCTCTACGCCGAGTTCCCGGCCGGCCTGAATGCGCCGATGCTGGAGGTGACCAGCCGCCTGCAGACGCGCGACCGCAGCATCGACTGGAGCCGCGCCGGCCAGGCGCCCGCCGAGGACGCCGCCGTGCTGCGCGCCAACCTGCAGCCGACCGAGCTCAAGCCGCTGGACGGCATCGTGCGCAAGACCGCGCTGGAAGCCACGCGCGGCGCCCGCACCGACGTGGACAAGGCGCGCGGCATCTACCAGTGGGTGGTGGCCAACGCCCACCGCGAACCCAAGGTCCGCGGCTGCGGCACCGGCGACATCAAGACCATGCTGGAAACCGGCAACCTGGGCGGCAAGTGCGCCGATCTCAACGCCATCTTCGTCGGGCTGTGCCGCGCCGTCGGCGTGCCCGCGCGCGACGTGTACGGCGTGCGCGTGGCACCTTCGGCCTTCGGCTACCGCGAGCTTGGCGCCAACCCGGCCGGCCTCAAGGGCGCGCAGCATTGCCGCGCCGAGGCCTACCTGGCGGGGTACGGCTGGGTGGCGATGGACCCGGCCGACGTGCTCAAGGTCATGCGCCAGGAAACGCCCGAGTGGATCAAGGATGCATCCCACCCGCTGGTGGCACCCGTCAACAAGGGCCTGTTTGGCAACTGGGAAGGCAACTGGATGGCCTACAACACCGGCAGCGACATCCGGCTGCCCGGCGGCTCGGGCAAGCAGAGCCTGCCCTTCCTGATGTACCCGCAGGGCGAGAACGCCAGCGGCCGCTACGACGAACTGGCGCCCGACAACTTCCGCTACAACATCACGGCGCGCGAGATCAAGGCCTGACCTTCCCGAGGCGTCCGCCATGATCGTCGGCACCGCAGGCCACATCGACCACGGCAAGACCACGCTGGTGCGCGCGCTCACCGGCGTGGACACCG
>CAMLQP010000034.1 GCA_946482115.1 uncultured Comamonadaceae bacterium | reverse complement strand
GCGCCACGCTGATGACCGGGCGCCTGCCCTCGCTGCACGGCGTGGTGCACAACGGCATCGACCTCTCGCCCGACCACGCCACCTTTGTCGAACTGCTGCGCGCGGCCGGCTACGCCACCGCGCTGATCGGCAAGTCGCACCTGCAGTCCTTCGGCTACGACGGCCCGCTGCGCCGCCGCTGGGCCAACGACAACGGCGGCGCGCCGCCCCCGCCCGGCCTTCAGGACGCCCGCAAGCGCGAACGCGCGGGCGCGGGCCACGGCAACGAATGGACGCCAGACTGGCGCAGCGGCGAGCGCCGGTCGGTCGACACGCCCTACTACGGCTTCGACCACGTGGAGCTGGCCACGCTGCACGGCGACCAGGTGCACGGCGACTACGCCCGCTGGCTGGCTGAACGCCACCCGGCACCCGACACCCTGCGCGGCCGCGAGAACGCCATCCCCGACCCGCGCTACGGCACGCCGCAGAGCTGGCGCACCGCGCTGCCCGAATCGCTCTACCCGTCCACCTGGGTCGGCGAACGCGGCAGCGAATGGCTGCGCGAACACGCCAGCCGCGCCAACGGGCAGCCCTTCTTCCTCCAGGTGTCTTTCCCCGATCCGCACCACCCTTTCACGCCGCCCGGCCGCTTCTGGGACATGTACCGCCCCGAGGACGTGGCCCTGCCGCCCAGCTTCCACGCCCCCGGCGATTCGCGGCTGCTGGCCGACGTGCACCGCCACACCCGCGAAGGCGGCTCGCGCGAGGGTTATGGCGCCTTCGGCGTGAACGAGCGCGAATGCCGGGAAACCCTGGCGCTGACCTTTGGCATGATCGCCCTGATCGACGAACAGGTCGGCCGCCTCATGGCCACGCTGCGTGAACTCGGTCAGGACCGGGACACCGTGGTCGTCTTCACCAGCGACCACGGCGACATGATGGGCGACCACGGCATGGTGCTCAAGGGCGCCATGCACTTCGATGGCCTGACGCGCGTGCCCTTCATCTGGCGCGACCCGGCCGGCCCGTCACCGGGCCGCGTGCTGGACCAGCCCGCCGGCACCCTGGACATCGCCCGCACGGTGCTGACGCGCTGCGGACTGGCGCCTTACAACGGCATGCAGGGGCTGAACCTGCTGCCCTGGCTGAACGACCCCGGGCACCCTGCGCCCGAACGCCCCGGCGTGCTGGTCGAAAGCGAACCCGTGGTGCTGCCGCACGGCCGCACCCGCCGCTACCGCCTGCGCAGCCTGATCAACCGCGACTGGCGGCTGACCGTGAGCAACCTGCCGGAGCTGTGCGAGCTGTACGACCTGCGGGCCGACCCGCTGGAGCAGCACAACCTGTGGCACGAACGCGCCGCCGAACGCGGCGACCTGTGCGCCCGACTGCTGGTGGAACTCAGCGAACAGGCCGACCGATCGCCGCTGCCGACGGCCATCGCCTGAGCGCAACTCCTTAATTGTTAACTGTTGGTTTTCATTTTTTGACGTCTTTTTTCCTGCCGAATACCCTCGCGGCATTCGTCAGGGAGAAAGACACTTATGCGCCTCACCACCTTCACGCCAGCGAGCGATCGTGCTGCCGGTGACGGCAAACACCCAGAACCACACGCCATTCCGTGAAGACCGTTGCACAAACCGACGGCCGGCGCTGGTCCAGACTTCCCCGCCGGTACCCGCTCCACCCAGAAACGGCGACGCCGCCTAGTAGCAGCTCCCGTTCCAGATGTATCCCACCTGCGCGGTCGCATCCCCGGGGTCGGGCCATTCGGCGTGGTTGGCGGCATTGGACTGCCCCAGCACCCAGACGATGGCATGGCGCGAATCGGGAGTGGGGCAAGGCGCGCGCCGGGCCGTCGGGTGCCCTCGCAAACGACCGACCGTGTCCCGCGCCACCGCGGCCTCGGGCATGGCGGCGGCTTCGGACGCCGCCATGGCCGGCCCATCGAGGAGCCCCACCATCACCAGCGCCGCGCACGAAAAAAGCGCGCGCCACCTCGGGGCCCCTGGTCGAAACTTCAATATCATGAGAACCCTCCCCTTGCTTCTTTCTGGCTTGCCCGACCCAGTGTAAGCGGGCTGATGCGCGAATGCCCCTCCGGCGGCCCTCTGGCGGCCCGTCTGTGGACACGACAGCCGCTGCGCTGTCGTGTCCGTCCGGTCGTCCGTGGTGGTCGTGGTGCGTGCGGGTTGCAAGGACATACCTGGAGGTTCGTCACCGTGCGTCTGCGCCCCGTCCTGGTCCTGGCCTACCTCCTGGGCATCACCGCCATCGCGGTGCCCATCGCCATGGCGCTCAGCGTGGCGGACCGGCAATCGATGCGCGAGCTCGAGAGCAAGGCCAGCGTGCTGGCGTCGCAGGCCCTCAACCGCAACCAGCAGATCACGGATCAGGTCTACCAGGCGGTGCGCGAGCTGGAGGCGCTGCGCCTGAGCGAACCCTGCTCCCCTGCCGCGCGTCAGCACATGGCGGCCATCCAGATGAATGCCAGCCGGCTGCAGGCAGTGGGTTACATCGCGGGCAACCGGCTGTTGTGCTCGTCGCTGGGCGACCACGGCCTGGGCCTGGACGTGGGCGAGCCCGAATACACCAGCCCTGGCGGCCTGGTGGTGCGCTCCGAGCGCCGGCTGCCATTCGGCAACCACAGCCTCTACCGCATCAGTGCGGGCGTCCACAGCGGCTTCGCGGCCATCGTCCACACCGCCAATGCCTTCGACCGCACCGAGGCCGATGCCGCGACCGGCGTCGGCCTGATCGGGCTGGCCAACATGCGGCCCATCTCCAGGGCGGGCGTCTGGAAGCCGGAGTGGGCCGACCGCCTCGGCAAGGCCAGCGAGGTCGCGTTCACCGATGGCGAGTACGTGGTGGCACTCAGGCGGTCGGCCAGGTACGCCTATTTCACCTACGCCGCCATTCCGGCGACCCGCCTGCACGATGCCTGGCTCGGCCTGGCCGTGCTGCTGGTGCCGCTGGGCCTGCTGGCCGGCCTGCTGCTGGCCCTGAGCGTCTACCTGGTCACGCGCCAGCAGCTGGGGCTGCCCGCCCAGTTGCGCAACGCGGTGCGGCGCGGCGAGCTGTACCTGCTCTACCAGCCCATGGTGGATCTGGCCAGCGGCCGCTGGATGGGCGTGGAGGCCCTGCTGCGCTGGAACCGGCCGGATGGCGAAAGCATCAGCCCCGCCGTGTTCGTGCCCGTGGCCGAGCGTACCGGCCTCATCGGGCGGATCACCCGCGAGGTCATCGCCCTGGTGCAGCGCGACCTGACCGAGCTGATGCGCCGGCACCCGGACTTTTTCGTCTCCATCAATTTCGCCGCCGATGACCTGCAGGACGGCGCCGTCATGGAGAGGCTGTCACAGGCCCTGCGGGACATGGGCATCCGGCCGGCCAACCTGCACGTGGAAGCCACCGAGCGTACCTTCATGGCGGGCGACCAGACCCGCGCCAGTCTGCGCCAGCTGCGCGAGCTGGGCGTGACGGTGGTGATCGACGACTTCGGCACCGGCTATTCCAGCCTGGCCTACCTGACGCAGCTCGACGTGAACGGTCTCAAGATCGACAAGGCCTTCGTCGACCCGATAGGCACTGGCGCGGTGACCTCCCACGTCATCGACCACATCATCGTGATGGCCCGCTCGCTCGGGCTGCAGGCGGTTGCCGAGGGGGTGGAGACCGAGGAACAGGCCGGCTACCTGCGCGAACGCGGCGTGCCGCTCGCGCAGGGATGGCTGTTCTCGCGCCCGCTGCGGCCGCAGGACCTGGAGGCCGAACTGGAGCGCCGCGCCGCGGATACGGCGGCGCGGGATTAACGGCCGGTCGCGCTGGCTGGCGTCACGTCGTGGTGCGAGTGGTCGGTCAGCGGCCCTTCGCTGACGGTCGACTTGTTGCCCCCCGGCACCTTGCGGCGGGCGAACAGCGTGTAGACCGCCGGCACCACGAAGATGGTCAGCACGGTGCCCAGGCTCATGCCGCCCACGATCACCCAGCCGATCTGCTGCCGGCTCTCGGCGCCCGCGCCGGTGGCCAGGGCCAGCGGCAAGGCGCCCAGCACCATGGCGCCAGTGGTCATCATGATGGGGCGCAGGCGCAGCGCGGCCGCTTCCTTGACCGCTTCGAAGGTCTCCATGCCCTGCTCGCGCAGCTGGTTGGAGAACTCCACGATCAGGATGCCGTGCTTGGTGATCAGCCCCACCAGCGTGATGAGGCCGATCTGGCTGAACACGTTGAGCGTGCCTCCGGTGAACTTCAGTGCCAGCAGCGCGCCCAGCATGGACAGCGGCACCGCGAGCATGATGACCAGCGGATCGACGAAGCTCTCGAACTGCGCGGCCAGCACCAGGTAGATGAACAGCAGCGCCAGAACGAACACCAGCGCCAGCGCGCCCGACGAGCTGCGGAACTCGCGGCTCTGGCCGTTGAGGTCGGTGGTGTAGCCCGGCGGCAGGATCTCGCGCGCGATGCCGTCCATGGTCTGCAGCGCCTGGCCCAGCGCCAGGTCGGGCGCCAGGTTGGCGGTGATGGTGGCGCTGCGGCGCTGGCCGAAGTGGTTGAGCTCGCGCGGCACCACCACCTCGCTGGTGCGCACCAGCGAGGCCAGCGGGATCATGGCGTCGTTGCGGCCGCGCACGAACAGGCGGTCGATGTCCTCGGGCGTCGTGCGCTCGGTGCGGTTGGTCTGCACCACCACGTCGTACTGCTCGCCGTCGCGCTTGTAACGGGTCACGATCCGGCCGCCCAGCATGGTTTCCACGGTGCGGGCGATAGCGTCCACGCTGACGCCCATGTCGGTCGCGCGCTCGCGGTCCACGTCGAGCCGGATCTCGGGCTTGTTCAGCCTCAGGTCGGTATCCACCTGCAGGAAGCCGGGGTGCTGTGCCAGGCGATCCTGGAACTCGCGCATCACGCGCGACAGGTTCTGGTAGCTGTCGGAAGTGACGACGACGTAGTTGATGGGCCGCTCGCGGAAACCCTGGCCCAGCGACGGCGGCGTGATGGGGAAGGCGCTGACGCCCGGCAGGGCACCGAGCCGGGGGGCCATGTCGCGGGCCATCTGCTGGGTGGATCGTTCACGATCCTCCCACGGCACGGCGCGCATCACCACGCTGCCCTGGGCCACGGTGGGGTTGCCGATGTTGGCAAACACGCGATCGAACTCGGGATAGGAGTCGGCGATGCGCTCGATCGCGCCGGCGTAGCGGCGCGTGTAGTCCAGCGTCGCGCCGTCGGGGCCGTTGATGTTGACCAGCACCACGCCCCGGTCTTCCAGGGGCGCGAGTTCCTGCTTGATGCCGCTGACCAGCCACCAGCTGGCCAGCGCGCTGCCCACCATGACGGCCACCACCAGCCAGCGAGCCCGAAGCGCGCCCGCCAGCGCGACGCTGTAGCCGCGGGTGATGCCGGTCAGCGCCTTCTCCATGGTGCGGTCGAACCAGCCCGGGTTGGGGTTGTGGCGCAGCAGCTTGGAGCACAGCATGGGCGACAGCGTGAGCGCCACGAAGCCCGACACCAGCACCGCGCCGGCGAGCGCCAGCGCGAACTCGGCGAACAGGCGCCCGGTGCGGCCCGGCGTGAAGGCCAGCGGCGCGTACACCGCCACCAGCGTGAGCGTCATGGCGATGATGGCGAAGCCGATCTCGCGCGCGCCCTTGATGGCGGCGTCGAACGGTTTCATGCCCTCCTCGATGTGCCGGTAGATGTTCTCCAGCATCACGATGGCGTCGTCCACCACCAGGCCGATGGCCAGCACCAGCGCCAGCAGCGTCAGCGTGTTGATCGAGAAGCCGAACAGCGCCATCAGCGCGAACGAGCCGATCAGGCTGACCGGGATGGTGACCAGCGGAATGATGGAGGCCCGCAGCGTGCGCAGGAACACGAAGATCACCAGCGCCACCAGCACCACGGCTTCGGCGATGGTGGTGTACACGGCCTTGATGGAGCGGTCGATGAAGACCGAGTTGTCGTTGGCGATGTCCACGCTGACGCCCGGCGGCAGGTCGCTCTTGACCTTTTCCAGCAGGGTGCGCACGGCGGCGGACAGTTCCAGCGGGTTGGCGGTGGCCTGGCGGATCACGCCCAGCGACACCGAGTCGCGGCCGTTGAGGCGCACCGACGAGCGTTCATCCTGCGGCCCCTGCTCCACGCGCGCCACGTCCGTCATGCGGATGGGCTGGCCGTTGATGGTGCGGATGGTGGTCTCGCGGAACTGCTCCACCGTCTGCAGGTCGGTGGCGGCGGTCACGTTGAACTCGCGCTGCGAACTTTCGATGCGGCCGGCCGGCACCTCCAGGTTGGAGCGCCGCAGCGCGTCCTCCACGTCCTGCACCGTCAGGCGGTAGGCCGCCAGCCGGTCGGGGTCGAGCCAGATGCGCATGGAGTACTTGCGCTCGCCGTAGACGCGCACCTCGGCCGCGCCCGGCGCGGTCTGCAGCACCGGCTTGGCGATGCGGTTGGCCAGGTCGCTGAGCTGCAGCGGCGAATGGGTATCCGAGCTCAGCGCGAGCCAGATGACCGGGAAGGCGTCGGCCTCGACCTTGGCGATCACGGGTTCGTCGATGCCCTGCGGCAGGCGCTGGCGCACGCGGCTGACCTTGTCGCGCACGTCGGCCGCGGCGGAATCGGGGTCGCGCGCGAGCGTGAACCGCACGGTGATCTGGCTCTGCTCCTGCCGGCTGATGGAGGTGATGATGTCCACCCCCTCGATGCCCGCCAGCGAGTCTTCCAGGGTCTTGGTGACCTGGCTCTCGACCACCTCGCTGGAGGCACCGACGAACTTGGTGCTGACCGTGACCGTGGGTTCATCGATCTTGGGGTACTCGCGCACGGTCAGGCCGTTGAACGCGACCAGGCCCACCAGCACCACCAGCAGCGACAGCACGCTGGCGAACACCGGACGGCGGATGGAGATTTCAGGGAGCTGCATGGCGGGACTCCGTCGGTGTTTCAGCGGGGCGCTGCCGCTGGCGCGGGGGTGGCACCGCCGCCCGCCGCGGCTGGGGGTTTGTCCCCGGGCTTGCCGGCCGGCTTGCCGCCCGCGCGGTTGAGGTCCACCACCCGCACCGGCAAGCCATCGCGCTGCAGCCGCTGCTGGCCGGCGACGACCACCGTGTCGCCCTCGACCAGGCCCTTGATGACCTCCACCTGGGCCCCCCGGCGCACGCCGATCTGGACCGGCACGCGGCGCGCGACGGTCTTGGCCGCCTCGCCCGTGCCTTCGGGTTCCAGCTTGTAGACCACCTGGCCCGCGCCCTGGGGCACCAGAGCCTCCTCGGGCACCACCAGCGCGGCGGCATTGACCGAAAACACCGCCGTCACGCGCGCAAACATGCCGGGGCGCAAGGGCGAGCCGCCCTCCGCCGGCAGCATGGCGCGCACCGACAGCGCCCGGCCGTTGGCGTCCACCAGCGGGTCGACGGCGGTCACCCGGGCGCTGAAGTCGCGACCGGGCAGCGCATCGAGGTTGACCTTGACCGACTGGCCCGGCGCCACGCGGGTCTGGTAACGCTCGGGCAGCCGGAAGTCCACGTACAGCGCCGAGGTGTCCTCCAGGTTCACCAGGTCGGCGCCGTCCTTGACGTACTCGCCCAGGGCCACCTTGGTGATGCCCACGATGCCATCGAACGGGGCGGCGATGCGCATGCGCTCCAGGCGCGCCCTGGCCAGGGCCACCTGGGCTTCGGCCACCTGCAGGTTGGCACGGCTTTCGTCCAGCACGCGCTGGGCCACGAAATTCTCGGCCACCAGCTCCTGGTTGCGCTTGAGGTTGGCCCGGGCGATGGACAGCTGCGCCTCGACCTGGCTGAGTTCGGCCCTCTGCAGGGTATCGTCCAGCCGCACCAGCAGCTGCCCGCGCCGCACGCTCACGCCATCGCGAAAGGCAATCTCGGCGATGCGCCCCGCAACCTCCGGCCGCAGCGTCACGCTCTGGCGCGAACGCAGCGAACCGACCGCCTGCGCGTCATCCTGCAGGCTGATGGTGACGACCTTGGCCACCTCGACACCCGGCGCGCCGCCCGGACCACCGCCCGCAGGGGCCTGGGGGCCGGGCACGGTTACCGCCTGCGCGGCTGGCGAAGCCTTCTTGTTCTGCATCCACCACGCCGCGCCCGAGGCCACCGCCAAGCCAGCCACCGCCACCACCCAGTACACCGCTTTGTTCGCCATTGTCAAATCTGTGGGGAGAATTGTTACAACCTATCACTGTAGCAGTCGGCGCCACAACGGCCGTGGCTTGCGGCCCAAAGGTCGACGGCTTTACGCGTGCTTTACAACAAACACCGCGCGGCCATTCAGCGCGGCACGCCCCGATTGGCCAGGGCGTCCGCGCGCTCGTTGCCCGGATCGCCCGCGTGGCCCTTGACCCAGTGCCACTCGATCCGGTGCCCGCCGCCCTGCACCAGCGCATCCAGCTCCTGCCACAGCTCGGCGTTCTTGACCGGCTGCCTGGACGCGGTCTTCCAGCCCTTGGCCTTCCAGCCGTGTATCCACTCGGTGATGCCTTTGCGCACGTACTCGCTGTCCAGGTAGAGCTTCACCGCGCAGGGGCGCTTGAGGGCGCGCAGGCCTTCGATCACGGCCGTCAGTTCCATGCGGTTGTTGGTGGTGAGGACTTCGCCCCCGAAAAGTTCCTTCTCGGTGGCGCCCGACCGGAGCAGGACGCCCCAGCCGCCGGGGCCGGGATTGCCCTTGCAGGCGCCATCGGTGTAAATGATCACGGTATTCAAGTGGTCTGCCGGTGTTGCTGTTGTGAAACGGGAGGTGGCGCGCGCCGGGCCAGCGGCACGGGCGCGGCGGCGGCGGCGCGGCGCGGCTTCCAGGCCGGCCCCAGCAGGTGCATGCCGCGCACCCGCTTGACCGCCACCAGGAAATAGACCGCGCCGAAGATGGGCCACCAGCGCGGACCAGCGCGGTCCATCCAGGCCCAGCGCTGCAGCCAGGCCTCGCTGCGCATGGCCGGGCGGTAGGCGCCGAAGCGCGCGCGCTCGACCTCGAAGCCGAGCAGCCGCAGCCAGTCGCGCAGCCGCCAGTAGCCGATGAATTCGCCGGCCTCAGGCAGGTACAGCCGGGACAGCCCGAGCGCCCCCAGGCCGAGCCGGCCGAACAGGCGCGCGCGCGCCTGGCGCAGGCCCCAGAGGCTGGCGGGGTTGAGGCAGGAGATCACCACCCGGCCTTCTGGCACCAGCACGCGCTCGACCTCGCGCAGCACCATGTGCGGATCCGCGCTGAGCTCCAGCGTGTGCGGCAGGATCACCAGGTCCAGGCTGTTCTCCGGAAACGGCAGCGCCGCCGAGTGCGTGATCAGGGCCAGCCGCTCGCGTCCGGGGCCGACATCGCCGACGTCGGCAGGTGGGGCGTCGCTTTCCGGCAGCGCCAGCCAGCGGTGGGGCATGCGGTTGGCGGCCAGGGCGTCGAGCTCGGGCAGCCCCAGCTGCAGCGCGTGAAAGCCGAACATGTCGCTGACCGATTCGTCGTACTGGTGCCGCTCCCAGTCCAGCAGGTATCGGCCGGCGGGGGTCTGGAACCAGGTCGCGAGTTCGCGGCCAGCGTGCCGGGGCGTGTCATCACGGGGTGCCGAGCCGGCTTGCATGTTAAGGTTCGCGTTGGCCCAAGGAGCAATGAAAAAAGTGAACCGCCCCATCCCGCCCTTGATGCCCGTGCCGGCGTTCAGCGACAACTACATCTGGCTGCTCCACGACGGCCGGGAGGCCCTGGTCGTGGACCCGGGCGAGGCTGGCGGCGTGCTCGCCCTGCTGGATGAGCACGGTCTGCGGCTGCGGACGATTCTAATCACGCACCACCACGCCGACCACACGGGCGGCGTGGCGGCCCTGCGCGAGGCCACCGGCGCGCACGTGTACGGCCCCGCCTTCGAAACCCTGCCCGAACCCGTGGAGCGGCTCGACGACGGCGACCGCATCAGCGTCCTGGGACTGGACTTCGAGGTGCTGACCGTGCCGGGTCACACGGCTGGCCACATCGCCTACCACTGTGCCGGCTTCGATGGCGCGCCGCTGCTGTTCTGCGGCGACACCCTGTTCTCGGGCGGCTGCGGGCGGCTGTTCGAAGGCACACCGGCACAGATGCTGGCGTCGCTGGACCGGCTGGCGGCGCTGCCGGCCGACACCCGCGTGTGCTGCACCCACGAATACACCCTGTCCAACCTGCGGTTCGCGCTCGCGGTGGAGCCCGATAATGCGGACCTGCAGGCCCATGCCCGTCACTGCGAGGCCCTGCGGCAGCAGAACTTTCCGACGCTGCCCTCCTCCATCGGGCTGGAATTGAAGATCAACCCTTTTTTGCGCAGCCGCGTGCCGGGCATCGCCCAGGCCATGGAACGGCGCGCGGGACACCCGCTCGACGAAACGGGTGTCTTCGCGACCCTGCGTGAATGGAAAAACACGTTCTGATGACCCGTCGCCTTGTCTCACTCGTCTCGCTGCTGTCGGCCCTGCTGGCCGGCTGTGCGAGCACCGTCCCGCTGGATGCCCCCTCCACGCCCGTCGCCGCCAGCCCCGCCGCGCCACAGGCCGCCCCGGCCCGCCCGCGCTCGGCCCCCGTCGTGCCCCAGGGCCCGCTGGCCGAGCTGGCCGTCAGGGCGCCGGTGGCGCCCGGCGGCGTCGCCACGCTGCAGCCCACCACCGACCTCTGGGAGCGCATCCGCCGCGGCTTTGCCATGCCCGACCTGGACACCGACCTGGTGCGCGACCGCGAGCAGTGGTACGCCACCCGGCCCGACTACATCCAGCGCATGACCGAACGCTCGAGCAAGTACCTCTTCCACATCGTGGAAGAGATCGAGCGCCGCAACATGCCGACCGAGCTCGCCCTGCTGCCCTTCATCGAGAGCGCCTTCAACCCGCAGGCGGTCTCCAGCGCGCGCGCCGCCGGCATGTGGCAGTTCATGCCCGCCACCGGCCAGTCGTTCGACCTCAAGCAGAACGCCTTTCGCGACGACCGGCGCGACGTGCTGGCCTCCACCCGCGCGGCGCTGGACTACCTGCAGCAGCTCCACGACCGCTTCGGCGACTGGCATCTGGCGCTGGCCGCCTACAACTGGGGGCAGGGCAACGTGAACCGCGCCATCACCCGCAACCAGAAGGAAGGCAGGCCCGCCGGCTACACCGACATCAACATGCCGGCCGAGACGCGCTTTTACGTGCCCAAGCTGCAGGCGGTGGAGAACATCGTGGCCAACCCGCAGCGCTTCGGCGCCGCGCTGCCGGCCATCGGCAACCACCCCTTCTTCGACAGCGTGCCCATCGAGCGCGACATGGACGTGGCCGTGATCGCCCGTCTGGCCGAGGTGGACGAGCGCGACCTGCGCGCGCTCAACCCCTCGGTGCACCAGCCGGTCATCATGGCAGCCGGCACGCCCCAGGTGCTGCTGCCCTGGGACAACGCTGCCATCTTCCAGCGCAACCTGCGGCAGCACAGCGGCCCGCTGGCCACCTGGACGGTCTGGCGCGCGCCTTCCACCATGGCGCCGGCCGAGGCAGCCACGCGCGTCGGCATGAGCGAGGCCGAGCTGCGCCGGGCCAACCAGATCCCGCCGCGCATGAACGTGCGCGCAGGCTCCACGCTGCTGGTCCACCGCAACGAAAAGCTCAACGCCGACGTGCCCGTGCACCTGGCCGACAACGGCCAGATCCTGCTGCAGCCCGAGCAGCGCCTGCGCCGCGTCACGGTCAAGGCCCGCAAGGGCGACAACCTGACCAGCCTGGCGCGCCGTCACGGCGTGAGCGCGGTGGACGCCGCGCGCTGGAACCAGCTCGCGGTCAACAGCGCGCTCAAGGTGGGCCAGGCACTGACGCTGCACGTGCCCGAGCGCGCGACGGCCAAGGCCAGCACCCGCAAGCCCGCGGTCGGCAAGCCCGTGGCGCGCAAGAAGAAAAAGTGATTCAGGCCTTGTAGCGCGCCTTGGCGCGCGCGGCCATCTCGTTGGAGAAGGCGCGCGGCAGGTCCAGCGTCGCGCCGCGCAGCGTTTCGTCGAACCGGGCCAGGTGCTGCTGCAGCGTCTGCGGCCCGTTGGCGGGCATCAGGCCGTCGGTGGTGTAGCTGCTGCGGGCCTTGTTGAAGGCCGCCAGATAGAGCGCCCGATCCCCCAGCAGCCGCTCCGGCACGGCCTTGATGATGTCTGACAGGCTGGCCGTCTGCAGCCACTTGAGCGCCCGCACCATGCCGTGGGCCAGCGCCTCGCAGGTCTGGGGGTGGGAGGCCGCGAAGGCCTCGCTGGTGTAGAGGCAGCTGCTGGGCAGCGGGCCGCCGAACAGCGCCACCGTCTCGCTGTACGAGCGGGTGTCGGCGATGACGCGGATCTCGCCGTGCTGCTCCAGCATGGACACCAGCGGGTCGGCATGGCACAGGGCATCGATCTGGGTCGAGCGGTAGGCGTTGAGGGCCCCCCAGCCAGGCCCCAGCTCCATGAATTCGACCCCGCCGACCGGCGCCTCGGAGCGCGACAGCATCTGCAGCACCAGCCGGTGCGACGGGCTGCCCAGCAGCGTGACCCCGATGCGGCGGCCGCCCAGGTCGCGGATGTCGCGGAAATGGGGCATGGCCTTGGGCGAGACGCCCAGCACCGCCTGCGGCGCGCGCGTCTGCACCACGAAGGCCCGCAGGCCGTGACCGCGCGCCTGCTGCTGCAGCACCTGCTCGAAACTGCCGGCCACCACGTCGGCCCCGCTGGACAGCGCCTGCCAGGGCGGCGTGGGTGCGGCGATGTCGGCCAGCAGCACCTGCACGCCCTCGGCCCTGAAGTAACCCAGCTGATCGGCCAGCACCAGCGGCAGGTGCAGCAGGCTGGCGCGGTCATCGACCGCCAGCGTGAGCTGGCGTTTCTCGGGCCTGGCCTGGGCCCACAGCGCGTGCGCCACGCCCACGGCCGCCGCCGCGCTGGCGGCTTGGACGAACTGGCGGCGGGACAAGGGTTTCATGGCACGGGTGGCGCAACGGCGCCGGCAACAGAAATGGCAATCTCGAAAAAATGCTACGAGTCGCCTGCGCGACCCGCATCGGGACGAATCCCGAGCGGGTTTCCACCCAAGGGTTTTCAGGGGTGCCGCAAAGGCACGGCGCGTCAGCGCCGGTCGACCAGCGCGTGGGCAATGGTGCCCAGGTCGACGTATTCGAGTTCGCTGCCCACCGGCACGCCGCGCGCGAGCCGGGTGACCTGCACGCCATGGCCCTTGAGGGCCTGCGCGATCACATGTGCCGTGGCCTCGCCCTCGGCGGTGAAGTTGGTGGCGAGTATGAGTTCGCGCACCGCGTCGGGCTCAGGCGCCGCAATGCGGTCGAACAGCTTCTGCAGCCCGATCTCGCGCGGGCCCACGCCGTCGAGCGGGCTGAGCTTGCCCATGAGGACGAAATACAGCCCGTGGTAGGCGCCGGTGCGCTCCAGCGCGGCCTGGTCGGCGGGCGTTTCCACCACGCACAGCTGGCCCCGGTCGCGCCGGGGGTCCAGGCAGGTGCTGCAGACCTCGTTTTCGGTGAAGGTGTGGCACAGCGCGCAGTGCCGCGTGGCCGCCGCCGCCTGCTGCAGGGCCTGCGCGATCTGCAGCGCGCCGTCGCGGTCGTGCTGCAGCAGGTGAAAGGCCATGCGCTGCGCCGACTTGACGCCCACGCCGGGCAGGCGGCGCAGCGCGGTGATCAGGGCGTCGAGGGCCTGCACGCGATCAGAACGGGAGCTTCATGCCGGGCGGCAGGCCGGCGGTCAGCTTGCCCATCTTCTCCTGGCTGGTCTCCTCGGCCTTGCGCACGGCGGCATTGAAGGCGGCGGCCACCAGGTCTTCCAGCATGTCCTTGTCATCGGCCAGCAGGCTGGGATCGATGGTGACGCGCTTGACGTCGTGCTTGCAGGTCATCACGACCTTGACCAGGCCGGCGCCCGATTCGCCGCTGACCTCGATCAGCGCGAGCTCGTCCTGGGCCTTCTTGAGGTTGTCCTGCATGGCCTGGGCCTGTTTCATCAGGCCAGCCAGTTGTCCTTTGTTGAACATGTTGCGTTTCCTTGAAAAATGACGACGCCCAAGCCGTCCGACCGATCAAACGGGCTTGAGCGTTCCGGGCACGATTTTGCCGCCAAACCGGGTCCGCATCTCCTGCACGAAGGGATCGGCGGCGATCAGCGCCTCGGCCTCGCGCTGCCGCGCCTCGGCCAGGGCCGTCAGCCGGCGCGCGGCCGAATCGGCGACGGCGCCCGTGACCACCTCCAGCCGCACCGCATGCCCGACGGCCGCCAGCGCCGTCTGCAGGCGCTCGCGCGTGGTCGGCTGGTTGAGTGAGCCGCTTTCCACGCGCAGGCGCCACACGCCCTCCTCACGCTCCACCATCTGCGACTGCAGCGCCAGCTCGCGCGCCAGCGCGTTGACCACCTCGCGCTCCACCATGTCCGTCACCACGCCGTACCAGAAGTCGCACAGTGCCGCATCGGCACCGGCCGCCGCCGGCAACGCAGCCGACGCTGCGGCGGCGGCCTCGGCTGGCGCGGCCACCGGCGCCACCACGGGGGCTGCCGCCAAGACCGGGGCTGGCGCCGGAACCGGCGCGGGGGCTGGCACGGGCGCTGGCGGCGGCGGTGCCGCCACCACGGGCGCGGGCGCAGCCGCAGATGCGGGCGCCTGGGCCGGCGCGGGCCGCGTCGCCGGTTCAGCGGTGTTCAGTGTTTTTTTTTCCGGCACGGCGGCGGCCGCACCGCCGGTCTTGAAGGCCAGCAGGCGCAGCAGCACCATGGTCAGCGCCGCGTACTCGTCGGGCGCCAGGCCCAGCTCCTGCCGGCCATGCAGGCACAGGCTGTACAGCAGCTGCGTCTCGTCGGGCGGCAGCGCGCCGGCCAGGCGGGCCACGTCCTGCGCCTCCGGGTCTTCGCCGCCGGCCATGGCGGGCACCGACTGCACCACCGCCATGCGCTGCAGCACGCCGCCCATCTCCTCCAGCGTGGAGGCTGCCGAGAAACCGTTGATGCGCAACGCGTCCACGGTCTCCACCACGGTGCGGCCATCGGCGCGCGCCAGCGCGTCGATCAGCGTGAACACGTGGCTGCGGTCCACCGCGCCCAGCATCTGGCGCACGGCGGCTTCCTGCAGCTGGCCGCCGCCGAAGGCGATGGCCTGGTCGGTGAGCGACAGCGCGTCGCGCATGGAGCCGCGCGCCGCGCGCGAGAGCAGGCGCAGCGCCTGCGGCTCGGCGTTCACGCCCTCGGCCTGCAGCACCTGCTGCAGGTGCTCGGCCACGGTCTCGGGCGCCATGGGGCGCAGGTTGAACTGCAGGCAGCGCGACAGCACCGTCACCGGCACCTTCTGCGGGTCGGTCGTGGCGAGCACGAACTTGAGGTATTCGGGCGGCTCTTCCAGCGTCTTGAGCATGGCGTTGAACGCCGTGTTCGTGAGCATGTGCACTTCGTCGATCATGAAGACCTTGAAGCGGCCCTGCACCGGCTTGTAGACCGCCTGCTCCAGCAGCGACTGCACCTCGTCCACGCCCCGGTTGGAGGCCGCGTCCAGCTCGGTGTAGTCCACGAAACGGCCGCTGTCGATGTCGGTGCAGGCCTGGCACACGCCACACGGCGTGGCGGTGATGCCGCCCGCGCCGTCCGGCCCCACGCAGTTGAGCGACTTGGCCAGGATGCGCGACACCGTGGTCTTGCCCACGCCACGCGTGCCGGTGAACAGGTAGGCATGGTGCAGACGCTGCTGCGTGAGCGCGTTGCCCAGCGCCTGCACCACGTGGCCCTGCCCCACCATTTCGGCGAAGTTCTTGGGGCGGTACTTGCGGGCCAGGACGAGGTAGGACATAAGCCAAGGATTCTAGAGCCCCCATCGGGGCACCTTCACCGCGTCGCCTACAATAGACCCCGACGGGCCTCCCCGCATGGTGAAGCGGCCAACCGGGTCAGGTGGGGAACCAAGCAGCCCTAACTGTGTAGCCAGTGCCGGGGGTAAGGCTCGTCACCCCTCCTTCCCATCGAACCACCGCCCCGGCGGTGTTTTGCTTTCTCCAATATTTCGATTATCATTGAAATATGGAAGAAAATGAAGTCGTCCGCTCCCTGGCCGCCCTGGCGCACCCGGCCCGTCTCCAGGTGTTCCGCGCGCTGGTGGTCGTAGGCCAGCAGGGGCTCACGCCCGGCACCATGGCCGAGGCCCTGGGGCTGCCCGCCGCCACCCTCTCGTTCCACCTCAAGGAACTGGTGCACGCCGGGCTGGTGACCCAGGAGCGGGCCGGACGCCACCTGGTCTACCGCGCCGCCTATGACCGCATGAACGGCGTGCTGGGCTACCTGACGGCTCACTGCTGCCAGGGCGCCGAGTGCCTGGAACCCGCCACCACCACCTGCAACTGCTGAGGAGTTCTCCATGAAGCGTTTTCACGTTCACGTCCGGGTGGCCGATCTGGCCGCCAGCATCGCGTTCTACAACCGCCTGTTCGGCGCCCAGCCGTCGCGCCAGGAGGCCGACTACGCCAAGTGGATGCTGGAGGACCCCCGCATCAACTTCGCCATCTCGACCCGTGGCGAAAGCGTGGGTGTGGACCACCTCGGATTCCAGACCGACGACAGCGCCGAACTGGCCGAACTGCGCCAGCGGGCCGAAGCCGCCGACATGGCCATCCTGGACCAGGGCGAGACGGCCTGCTGCTATGCCCGCAGCGAGAAGCACTGGGTCACCGACCCGCAGGGCATCGCCTGGGAGCATTTCCACAGCCTGGGCAGCATCCCCGTCTATGGCGAGAGCAAGCCCGCCCAGGACAGCGCCTGCTGCGCCCCGTCGTCCGCTGTTGCGCCCGTCAGCATGCCCGCGCCGCGCAAGGCCGCCTGCTGCTGACACTTCCCGTGCCCTGAACGTCCTACGCCTGACCATGCAAGCCCCTCTGAACGTCCTTTTCCTCTGCACCCACAACTCGGCCCGCAGCATCCTGGCCGAAGCCATGCTCAACCACCTCGG
>CAMLQP010000033.1 GCA_946482115.1 uncultured Comamonadaceae bacterium | reverse complement strand
GTGGTGCAGGAGGTGCGTGTGCGGCGCAAGTGGGTTGACACAGGCTACCTCGAAGGGCGCATCCCTGCCACCAGCCCGCCGCCGTTCGAGGTGGCCGATGGCGTGCGCTGCGTGGCCGCGGGCGATATTGCGCGTGTGACCGAACCGCCCGAACGGGTCGTGATAATTGGAAGTGGCAAAACGGCCTTGGATACCTCTGTCTGGCTGCTGACGCAGGGCGTGCCCGCCAGCAATATCCAGTGGATCCGGCCGCGCGAAGCGTGGTGGCTGAACCGGCGCTTCCACCAGCCTGCCGAAGGCCTACCCGCCTTCTTCGCTGGTGTTGGCTTGCAATTGAAGGCCATAGCGCAGGCCACGTCAGTAGATGACGTGTTTGCGCGACTCGAGGCCGAAGGCTTCTTCCTGCGGGTAGACCCTAACGTGCCTCCCGAGATGAGCCGCGGCGCCATGATCAACGAAGCCGAGCTTGCCCTGCTGCGCCAGATCGGCGACGTGGTGCGGCACGGGCACGTGCGCCGCATCGAGCGCGACCGCATCGTGTTCGACGACAGATCGATTCCCACCAGCCCGGGCACGCTGCACGTTAACTGCGCCGCCGTGGGCCTCGCGCGGCCGCAGCTGCGACCAATCTTCGAGGCCGATCGGGTGACCCCGCAGCCGCTCTTCTGGAGCTTTGCCTGCTACCCCTTCGCGCTGCTGGGGGTGGTCGAGGCCACCATTGCCGACACCGACGAGAAGAACCGCTTGTGCCCGCCGATTCACTACTGGGACGCGCCCCGCGACTACCTTACAGCCTACCTAGCGCTGCTGGCGCATGAGAGAGCACGCGCGGCCCACCCGTCTGTAGTAGCCTGGGCCAAGGGCACGCGACTGAACCCCCTGTCGGGCTTGGGCGCCCACCGCGACCACCCGTTGGTCGTGCAGACATGGGACATCGCTAAGCAATACGGTGCGGCTGCTGCGGCCAACCTGGCCAAGCTGCTGCAATAAAGTTCGTCACATTGATGCTCTTAGCCATGTCATAAGCACGTCGCCGAGCCATCGTCACCAGCTAAGTTTGAGCCTAAGAGCTGTATCCGCTTCGAGGTAAACGAGATGAATCGCGCCATATCTTGGCACGAAGCAGCCAGCTGTACGCGACGGCTTTTACAGGCGCATCTGCCGTCCGAACGCCGCATGCTTCCGTGACGGCGACCAACGTGGCCCACCACGTCGTCCACTGCGAGTGACCGCAATAGCAAAGACCACCGGCGAGGTCCCCCGCGTAAGACTGCTCCCGCTGCAGTGACGCCACCGGCCAAAGTGCCTGTAAGGACTCCAAAGGACCCGAAACCGCCTCCCACCTCCCGCGACATCTCGCCGCGCACAACCGCTAGACCCCCAGCGACACCCCGATCTCCCGCGCCGTCACCAGCAGCGGGTGGTCCGGCGGCACCGTGCGCTGGCGCTGCGCCACATCCGCCAGCGGCACGCTGTCCAGTTCGCCGCGCTGCAGCGTGACCATGCGGTTGAACGTGCCGGCGCGCACCAGTTGCGCGGCGTGGTGGCCGAAGCGGGTGGCCAGCACGCGGTCGAACGCGGTGGGGGCGCCGCCGCGCTGCACGTGGCCCAGCACGGTGGCGCGCACCTCGCTGGCCAGTCGGGCCTGCAGCTGTTCGCGCAGCACGTGCGCCACACCGCCCAGGCGCACCGGGTCGTGGCTGGCGGGCACCAGGCCCTGCATGGTGAGGTCGCCGCCGCGCGGTTTGGCGCCTTCGCCGATGCAGATCACGGTGTAGCGCTGGGCTTGCTCGCGCCGGTGGCAGACGGCGGCCACGGCGTCCAGGTCGTAGTCGATCTCGGGCAGCAGGATGATGTCGGCGGCCGCCGCCAGGCCGGCTTCGAGCGCGATCCAGCCGGCGTGCCGGCCCATGGTTTCCACGATCATCACGCGGCTGTGGCTCATGGCCGTGGTCTCGATGCGCGCCAGCGCCTCGGTGACGGTGGCCACGGCGGTGTCGAAGCCGAAGCTGCGCTCGCACAGCGCGATGTCGTTGTCTATGGTCTTGGGCACGCCCACGCAGCGCAGGCCGCGCTCGGCCAGGCCGTGGGCGATGGACATGGTGCCGTCGCCGCCGATGGCGACCAGCGCCTCCAGGCCGAGCGCGCGGGCGTTGGCCAGGCATTCGGCGGTGGCGGCCTCGTCACGCAGCGGGTTGGCGCGGTTGCTGGTGCCCAGTATGGTGCCGCCCCGTTGCAGGATGCCGCTCACGCGCTGCCAGTCCAGCGGCTGCGTGCGTGGCGTGCCCATCAGGCCGGCGAAGCCGTCGGCGATGCCGACCACCTCGGCGCCGCACTGGCCGATCAGCGACTTGGTGACCGCGCGGATCACCGCATTGAGCCCGGGGCAGTCGCCGCCGCCGGTGAGCACGCCGATGCGCATGGTCTTTCCTTTCAGGGCGTACGGACCGCCGCCGGGCCGCCCCCAAGGCGGGCCAGCCCCCTCGGGGGGCAGCGACCCGCGAAGCGGTGGAGCGTGGGGGTCATGGTTTCGGCCACAAGGCCCACAGTTGCAGGGGCTGCTTGAGCGCGGCGGCCTGTGCCAGGGCATCCTCGCCCCAGCCGGTGAAGAAGTCGGCCCGCACCGCGCCCACGATGGCGCTGCCGGTGTCCTGCGCCAGCACCAGGCGGCTGAAGCTGCCGGCCGGGCCCTGGGTGCTGAGCCACACCGGCGTGCCGTAGGGGATGCTGCCCGCATCCACCGCGATGGAGCGGCCGGGCGTGAGTGCCACGCCCTGCGCGCCGCGCGGTCCGAACTGGGCGTCGAGCTCGGTCAGCGCCTCCTCGCGGAAGAACACGTAGCGCGGGTTGCTCCACAGCAGCTCGTTGACGCGCTGCGGGTTCTGCCGCACCCAGGCCTTGGTGGCCTCGGGCCAGGGCGTCACCGGCACGCCCTGCTGCTGCAGCCAGGTGTTGATGCTGCGGTAGGGCTGGTTGTTGGTGCCGGCGAAGGCCACGCGCACGGTCTGCACGGTGCGGCCCGCGTCGTCCTGTATCTGCAGCCGGCCCGAGCCCTGGATGTGCAGCAGCATGAGGTCTATGGGGTCGGCCAGCCAGGCGATCTCCTGGCCACGCAGCGCGGCCTGGGCCTGCGGGTGGGTGGCCATCTCCTGCCGGCTGAACCAGGGCTGGCCGGGGCGCAGCCCGGCGGGGGCGCGGTGCAGCGCATATTGAAAGGCACCGCCTGGCGCTCGGCGCGCCACCAGCGTGGGCTCGTAGTAGCCGGTCAGCAGGCCCTGGGCGTTGCCGTCGGCGGCCTGCACGCGGTAGGGCTGCAGCCGGCCCTGGATGAAGGCCTGCTGCTCGGCCGCGCTGGCGATGGAGAGGCGGCGCACCTCGGCGCACAGCGCGCCCACGGTGGGCGCGGGGCGTTCGCAGCTGCGCAGCCAGGCATTCCAGGCTTCGTGCAGGGCGTCGGCGCCCCAGCCAGGCAGTTCGTTCCAGCGCACGGGCACCCACTGGCTCTTGGCGCGCGCCAGTGGCGGCGGCAGCGGGCCGGTGTCGGGCGCAGACACCGTTGGCGCCGGCATGCCAGTGCCCGGCGTGGCCACCGGCGCCCGGGGCGGGGTTTCTTCCAGCGGCACGCTGCTGCAGGCCACCAGGCTGCCTACAATGGCCAGACCCCACCAGCGCCAACCCTGCGCTTTCCTGCCGATCCGTGTCATGACCCTGCTGTTGCTCGAGGCGCTGGGCGCCCTGCTCATTTTCGTGTTCATCGTCTGGTGGACCATGTTCTCGGGCCGCAAGAAGGGCGAGCTGCCCGATGAGGTGAAGCGGTCCGGTGAAGAAGACAAGCCATCGGAAGGGTCAGGCGGCCGGTAGGTCGCGCAGCAGGTTGGCCAGCTCCACGGCCGACTTCACGTTCATCTTGTCGAACACCCTTGAGCGGTGCACCTCCACCGTGCGCACGCTGATGTGCAGCTGGTCGGCCACCAGCTTGTTGGGCAGGCCCGCCACCACCAGCTGCATCACGTCGCGCTCGCGATCGGTCAGGCTGTCCAGCCGCAAGCGCAGGTCGCGCTGGGCGCGGCGCTGCTGCAGCATGGCGTCCGACAGGCGCAGCGCCTGCTCCACGCGGTCCACCAGTGCGTTGTCCGAGAACGGCTTCTCGCAGAAATCGAAGGCCCCGCGCTTGACCGCGTCCACGGCGGTCGAGACATCGGCATGCCCCGACAGGAAGATCACCGGCATCACCGGGTGCCAGGGCAGGGTCAGCAGGTGCTCGAACAGGGCCAGCCCGCTGGTGCCGGGCATGCGCACGTCCAGCAGCAGGCAGGAGGGCTCGTCGGGCTCGCCGGCCCAGCGCCCGATCTCGGACAGGAAGGCGTCGGCGCTGTCGAACATCTCGCTCACCAGGCGCCGCGTGCGCAGCAGCCAGGACAGCGCGTCGCGCACGCTGGCGTCGTCGTCGACGATGAACACGCGGGAGGTCTGGGCGGGGCTCATGGGGTGATTGTCGCGCGGCGCGTCAGGCGTGCAGGATCTCGGCTGGCTGCGGCTGGGTGCCGGTCTGTGCCACCGGCAGGGTGAAGCGGAACACCGTGCCGCGCGGCGATGCCGGCCCGAAGGTCAGCGCGCCGCCGTGCTGCTCCACCACGGTGCGGCACAGGCTCAGGCCCAGGCCCATGCCCTCGGCCTTGGTGGTGAAGAAGGGGGTGAACAGGCGTCGCTCGACCTCCTCGCTGAGGCCTTCGCCGTGGTCGGTCACCGAGAACTCGAGCCACTGGCGCGCGGGCGCCGCGGCATCCGCGGCCAGCGCGGTCGGCAGGCTGGCACGCAGCGTCAGCACGCGCAGGCCGGTGCGCAGCGGTGGCCGGCCCTCGGGCATGGCCTGCATGCCGTTGCGCGCCAGGTTGAGCAGCACCTGCTCGACCATGGTGCGGTCGCACAGCACCGGCGGGCAGTGCGCGGGCAGCTCGGTCGCCAGGCGGATGTCGAGCTTGCGCGCCTGCAGGTGCAGCAGCGGCAGGATGCCGTCGAACAGCTCGCGCGGGTGCACGGCGGCACGCTCGCGCTCGCGCCGGCGCACCAGGTCGCCCACGCCCTTGATCACGCGCGCGGCGCGCTCGGCCTGCTCGCCGATGCGCGACATCGCCTGCCGCAGGTCGGTCATCGTCGTCGCGTCGGGTGAGCCCCCGGCGGGCTGGCCGCCCGGGCCCTGCAGCAGGTTGAGGCCGCCGCTGGCGTAGCTGGCGATGGCGGCCAGCGGCTGGTTGAGCTCGTGGCTCAGCAGCGAGGCCATCTCGCCGGCCATGGCCAGGCGCGCGGTGGCCTGCAGCCGCTCCTGGCTCGCGCGCGAGAGCTCCTCCACGCGGCGCTGCTCGCTCAGGTCCAGGATGGCGCTCATCCAGCCGGTCTGCTGGCCCTGGGAGGTGATCAGCGGCGCCTCGATGATGAGCACCGGGAAGCGGGTGCCGTCGGCGCGCTGGAACACCGATTCGAAGCCTTCGCGTGGCAGCACCCGGCCGGCCAGCCGCACGTCCATGCGCTGCTGGTACTCGTCCACCAGCTCGGGCGGCCAGTAGGGCGCGGGCACGCCCTTGCCCAGCAGGTCCTCGGCCTTGAGTCCCACCATCTGGCAGAAGGCGGGGTTCACGTAGGTGATGCGGCCCTGCATGTCGCGCGCGCGCAGGCCCGTGACCAGCGAGTTCTCCATCGCGTCGCGGAAGGCCAGGGCATCGGCGAGGTCGTCCTCGGCCTTGACGCGGCGGTCCATGTCGTGCGCCAGCAGGCCCAGCACCGCCAGCAGGGCCAGGGTGAGCGTGGCGACGGCGGCGGTCAGCACGTTGGGCAGCCAGCCGCTGGGGGCGCGGGGCGCCTCCAGGCGCAGCATGTAGGCCGGGCCCGGCAGGTCCAGCAGCTGGATCGCGTGGACCACGCCGCGCAGGGTGCTCACGGTGCCGTGGATGCTCAGCCGCGTGCCGTCGGCCTCGGTGAAGGCCAGGCTGCGCCCGCGCAGGCTGCGCTGGTCGGGCAGCTCGCGCAGTATGCCCAGCAGCGAGTAGGTGGCGATCAGGTGGCCGGCCGGCTGGCCGGTCACCGACAGTGGCACGCACATCTCCATCAGCTCCTCGCCCACGCCCTGCGACACCGGCCAGAAATAGCTGGGCGCGTAGGCGGGGGCGCTGGTGCGGGCGGCGTTGGCGCAGGCCTGCCGCACGTCGGCCATGGCCTGGGGCCGCTGCATGAAGTCGAACAGCAGCGGGTGGTAGGGGCTGTCGCGCCCGGCGATCAGGTTCAGCTCCGGGTCGCGCCATTCCAGCCGCACCAGCTCGCGGTGGTTGCGCAGCAGCTCGGCCGCGTTGGCCTGCCAGTTCTCGAGGTCGGCGCTGGGGCTTTGCAGCATCTGCAGGCTCTGCACGTTGCGCATCAGCCCGCCGCGGATGTCGCCCGCCAGGCTGGCCGCGTCGCGCTCGAGCAGCGCCAGGGTCTGCGATTCCTCGTATTCGCGGGCGAGGAAGACCAGGGTGCCCAGCGTCAGCACCACCAGCAGGCACAGCAGCAGCCACAGCCGCTTGCGGGAGCCTCGGCCGCTCGGGCTCAGGGCCTCGGCTTCGCCGTCCATCGGGTCTGCGGGCCCTACAGGCGGCGGTGCTGCAGCGCGGGCAGCTGCTGGCGCACGCGCTGCAGGTGGGTCGAGTCGATCTCGCAGACCACCACGCCGGGGTCTATGGCGTGCTGGCCCAGCACCGTGCCCCAGGGATCGATGATCATGGTCTGGCCCCAGGTGCGGCGGCCGTTCTCGTGCTGGCCGCCCTGGGCGCTGGCGATTACGTAGGCCTGGTTTTCGATGGCGCGTGCGCGCAGCAGCACCTCCCAGTGGGCCTGGCCGGTGGTGTGGGTGAAGGCGGCGGGCACCAGCAGGATGTCGGCTCCCAGGTGGCGGTAGAGCTCGGGAAAGCGCAGGTCGTAGCAGACGCTCAGGCCCACTTTCCAGGCATGGCCGCTGGTATCGGTGCAGTCGAAGGTGGTGGGCTCCCGGCCGGCGCGCAGCACGGCGGCCTCGTCGTAGCGTTCGCGGCCGTTGTCGTAGCGGAACAGGTGGATCTTGTCGTAGCGCGCCACGCACTCGCCCTTGGGCGAGTAGGCCAGGGAGGCGTTGGCGGCGTGGTCGGGGTCTTCGGTGGCCATGGGCAGGGTGCCGCCCACCAGCCAGAGCTTGAGCTCGCGCGCGGTGTCGGACAGGAAGGCCTGCACCGTGCCCAGGCCGGGCGTCTCGGCGACGACCAGCTTGTCACGGTCGCTCGCGCCCATGAAGCAGAAGTACTCGGGCAGCACGGCCAGTTCGGCGCCGGCCACGGCGGCCTGCTCCAGCAGGGCGCGGGCCTGCGAGAGGTTGTGGTCCAGGCTGATGCCCGAGACCATCTGGATGGCGGCGACTTTCATCTTCATGGCGTGCTCCCGGTCGGTCGTATGGGCTTATTGTGCGGGTCGGCGCTCCACCTTGGCGACCTGGGGGTCGGCCCAGGGGCCCGTGATGCGGAACTGTTGCGTGGCCGCCGACTGCAGCGGCTGACGCAGCAGGAACTGGGCCAGGAAGCTGCCCAGGCCGATCGCCGGGTTGATGGCGGTGGCGATCAGCGAGGCGGTGCCGGCGTTGATCTCGGGCACCACCACCACGCTCAGGTCCTGGGTCTCGCGGCCGATGTCGGCCTGGCCTTCCATCAGCACCGCCGCGTTCACGCCCTTCATCTGCAGGTTGTTGGTGTGGGCCACGCCGCGCTCGATGCGGGCGTCGCCGCGCACGAAGTCGAACGCGAAACCTTCGCTGAACACGTCGCGGAAATCGAGCGCCAGCCGGCGCGGCAGCGACTGCAGGCTCAGAACGCCCAGCAGCTTGGCCAGACCGGGCTCGGCCTTGAGGAACTGGCCGCGTTCGAGATCCAGCCGCAGCTGGCCGGTCAGGCTGGCCGTGTCCAGCGCCAGCGGCGAGCCCAGCCAGCCCACGGTGCCCGACAGCTCGCCCTTGCCGCCACGCAGCGTGCCGGGCATGCCGAAGCGTTGCAGCAGCGCGCCCGAGTCCTGGATGTCGAGCTTGAAATTGAGCGCGGTGCGCCGCCGCGCCGTGGCGTCACCGCCCGGCTGGCCGGCCAGCGTGGCCCAGTTGCCGCTGCCGGCCAGCCGGGCCTCCGGCACGGTGAGGCTGAACTGGCTCAGGCGCCACTCGCGCACCTCGCCGGGGCCGCCGCGGTTGACGGCCACGATCTCCAGCCGGCCCAGCGGCCGCTGACCCAGGGTGAAGCGTTCCACCACCACGTCCAGCGCGGGCACGCTGCTGGGCTGGGTGCGGCCGAACAGGCGCTCGATCTCGTCCTCGTTGCTGGCGCCCAGCGTCAGCCGCTCCAGCCGGGCGAACACCCGGCCCAGGCCGTCCGGTCCGGCGCCACGGTATTCGATCTGGCCCTCGACCTCGTCGGCCTGGACCCGCGCGCGCCAGGCGCCGCCCTCGCGCGTGGCGCTGGCCTGCAGGCGCTGGAAGTCGCGGCCGGCGAGCCGCAGCCGGTCCACCTGCACGGTGGCCTGGGTGGGGGCGAAACCGGCATCGAGCCCACCGGCCAGCTCGCTCAGGCCGTCGCTCGCGGCGTTCCAGGCATCGGCATCCAGCACCGGCTGGCGCAGGTGCAGGCCCACGCCCTGCGCGGGCGTGGGCACCGGGGCCCCCACGCCGATGCCGCCGCGCAGCACGCGGTCGTTCGCGTCCAGGTCGTAGCGCGCGGCCAGCAGGGGCGTGCCGCCTTCGGCGGCGCCCACGTCCAGCGACAGCCGGCGCCCGCTGCTGTCCAGCCGCACCGGCAGGCTGGTTTCGGCCGTCTTGCCCAGCGGCGCGGGCAGGTTGAGCGCCAGGCCCTGCAGGTCGCTGTGGAAGGCGATGTCCGTCGTGCCGTTCTCGAAACCGAGCTGGAGCCGGTAGCCGGTGCTGCCCTGGGCCAGCCGGCCCAGCCGCGCCAGCGCGCCCAGCTCGGTGGCCTGGCGCAGGCCTTCGGCGCCGATCTGGCCCTGGCCCTGGAACTCCACGCGGCTGCGGCCGTCGGCCAGCCGCTTCATGCCGCCGTCGAAACGCAGCTCGCCGCCCAGCGCCCGGGCCTGGCCTTGCGCGAGCGTGAAGCCCTGTTCCGAGAAGTTCAGCAACCCGCCGGCGCGGGTCAGCGCGGGCACGTCGGGCCGCAGGCGCAGGTCGATGCCGGACAGGTTCATGCGCCCGGCGACCTGGCTGTCGGCCAGCGTGAACAGCGGCAGGCCCAGCTCCAGCTGCAGCTCCGCGTTGCCGCTGGCGCGCGCCTGGGCCAGGGCCTTGCCGGTCAGATCGCCCACCGGCGAGCGGTTGACGAAACCCAGCATGTCGCCCAGGCCGCCGCCGATGCGGGTGCGGGCGATCACCCGGGCCTGCCGGTTGGCCAGTTGCTCCAGCCGGGCGTTGATCTGGGTCGCGCGCAGGCTGTTGCCGCCGTCCACGCGGGCGTTGGCCTCGGTCACGCTCAGCGTGTCGCCGTCGATCAGGAAGCGGCCGGCCAGGCCGCGCAGGCCGGGCCAGGGTGCGGAGCCCGCCGGCAGCAGGCGCGTGGGCGCGTAGTCGTAATCGACGTCGGCGAGCCTGGCGCTGATGCGGAACTCGCCCTGGCCGGGCTGGCGGAAAGGCCAGTCGTGCAGGTCGCCGCGGACGCGGAAGCGCACCTCGCTGGCGCTGCCGCGCCGCACCGCGTCGCGCACGTAGTGGCGGGCATCTTTGGCCACGTCCAGCGGCAGGTAGCGGTGCACGCGGGCGCCGTTGGCGCGGGTCAGGGTGGCGGTCAGGTCCAGCACGCCGGGGCGTGGGCGTTCGCCCTTGGCGGGGTGCCACCTGGCGCGCACCTCGCCGGCGGCGTCGGCATTGGCGAAACGCATCTGCGGGATGTCGATCTCCAGCCGCTCGCCGCTGCCGCGCCAGTGGATCTCGCCATCAAGCTGCTGGAAACCCAGCTCGGCGTCCTCGAACACGCCCGGCAGCGTCAGCGTGCCGGGGCTCAGGCGCAGTTTCACCTTGCCGCCGGCCTCGCTGGCGTCGAAATCGAGCTGGGCGTCGGCGACACCGGGGCGGCCGGGGTGGGAGTGGCCGTCGTCGGGCACCTCTTTGCGCCCGGCGCTCAGGTGCAGCTGCTCGGCACGGCCCCGGGCCTGCCAGCGTTGCGGCGCGCCACCGTCGGGCGGCAGCTCGGCGCGCAGCTGCAGGTCGCGCACCCGGCCGCGCGGCGCCAGGTCGTCCAGGGTCTGCAGGGCCTGGGCCGGCAGCGGCAGGTGGGGGGCGAGTTTCTGCAGCATGGCCAGATCGAGCAGATCGGCCTTCGCGCTCCAGGCCGGGGCGCTGGAGCGGGTGGCCGCCTCGTGGGCCACCTGCAGGCTGCCGCTTTCCCAGCGCTGGCCGTCGGCCAGGTGCAGCTGCAGCTGCTCGCCCCGGAGTTCCCAGCGGCGCGGGTTCCAGCTGGCCTGCAGGCGGCCGCCCACGGCGCTGGCGTCCAGCGGCGGCCGGTCGGCGCCCATGTGCAGCCTGAGGCGGTCCAGGGCCAGGTCCAGCGTCAGCCCCTGCACGGCGCCGGCTTCGACGTCGGCCCAGGCGCGCATCGCGCCACGGCCCTCGTCCACCGCCAGATCGACGCCCAGCAGGGCCGGCAGGTCCACGTAGGTGCGCAGGCGGCTCAGGTCCATGCGGTCGAAGCGGGCGTAGGCGGTGCCGGCCCACTGGCGTGGCTGCGAGGCGCCCAGGCTCAGCAGCGGCTCGCGCAGGTCGGCCATCAGGCTGAAGCGCGTACCCCATTCGTCTGGCGGCGTCGCATCCAGGCGCAGCAGGTGGCGGCGGCCGGGGTTGCGCACCACCAGGTCGACCTGACGCAGGGCGATGGGGCCGGCGCTGCGGGTCTCGTCATGCCAGCGCAGCGTGCCCTGGCGGATCACGAACTCGGCCTGGTCGAAGAACCAGTCACGCAGCGCCGTGTTGTCGTCGCCGCGGTCGGTGTGCACTTCCAGCCCGGCCACCCAGATGCGGCCTTCGGGGTCGCGGCGCACGTCCAGCGTGGGGCCGTCGATCACCAGCTGCTCGAAACCCAGGCGCCAGAGCGAGGCCGCCGACAGCGAGGCCAGCACGCGCGGCAGGTGCAGCGCCACCCGGCCCTCGGGGTCGATCAGGCGCACATCGCGCAGCTCGAAGCCGGGCACCAGCCCCGAGCTGGTGGCGACGATGTCGCCCAGCCAAACGGGCACCCCCAGCGCCCGGCTGGTCATGGTTTCTATCTGGGGGCGGTACTCGCCGATTCGCGGCACAATCCACGCGTGCAAGACGCCCCAGGTCAATCCGAACAAGGCCCACAGCCCCATGACCAGCCACAAGGCGATGCGGGCGGCCCGGGCCATGGCCCTGAGCGCGCGAGGGGGAGGGGGTTGAACGTGTTCCATCAGCATTTCAAATTATGACGGTGCGTGTTTCGGAGGGTTCCGATCCGGTGGTCCCTGTAACGGCTGCTTACTCCCGCTTCGTGCAGCGGGTGCGGCGCCGCTACGAGGCCGAGCTGCCGCTGCTGCCGCCTGGCCTGCCGCTCAAGGCCGCCCAGCGCCAGGCCCTGGACGGACTGCGTGGGCGCGGGCTGGACCTGCCGTCGGCGCTGCGCGTGCTGCGCCAGCTGGTGCTGGAGCGCCTGGCGGTGCTTGATTGCGAGGCCGGGGCCTCGCTGGCCGACGTCACCGCCGCCGTGACCGAGCTGGCCGAGCTGGCGCTGGACCACGCCTGCGGGGCGGCGCTGGCCGAACTCGACGCCCAGCACGGCGCCCCGCTCACCGCCGCCGGCGCGCGGGCGCAGTTCTGGGTCATCGGCATGGGCAAGCTCGGTGCGCGCGAGCTCAACGTCTCCAGCGACATCGACCTGATCTACGTCTACGACCACGACGGCGAGACCGCCGGCAATGCCGAAGGCCGCCAGCGCATCTCCAACCACGAATACTTCGGCAAGGCGGTCAAGCGCATCTACCAGCTGGTGGGCGAGACCACCGAGCACGGCAACGTGTTCCGCGTCGACCTGGCGCTGCGGCCCAACGGCAACTCCGGGCCATCGGCGGTGTCGCTGGGCGCGCTGGAGGAGTATTTCCTGGTACAGGGCCGCGAGTGGGAGCGCTTCGCCTGGCTCAAGAGCCGCGTCGTCGCCCCGCAGGCCGCCGTCGCCGGCTCGGCGGTGTCGCTGCGCGCGGTGGTGCTGCCCTTCGTGTTCCGCCGCTACCTCGACTACAACGTCTTTGACGCGCTGCGCAGCCTGCACCGCCAGATCCGCGACCACGCCGCCAAGCGCGCCGCCGGCAACCCCGGCCGCAGCAACGACGTCAAGCTCTCGCGCGGCGGCATCCGCGAGATCGAATTCACCGTGCAGCTGCTGCAAGTGGTGCGCGGCGGCCAGTTCCCCGAACTGCGCACCCGCCCCACGCTGGACGCGCTGGCGCGGTTGCAGCGCGCCGGCCTGATGCCCGAGGCCACCGCCACCGCGCTGGCCCAGGCCTACGACTTCCTGCGCCGCGTCGAGCACCGCATCCAGTACCTGGACGACCAGCAGACCCACCTGCTGCCCACGCGCGACGACGACCTCGCCTGGCTGGCCGCCACCATGGGCTACGAGAGCCTGTGCCCCTTCCTGCACACGCTGGATGCCCACCGCGAGGCGGTGGCGCAGGAGTTCGACACGCTGCTGGGCGGCTCGGGCAAGAGCTGCAGCGGCAAGGGCTGCGGCGGCGCCCAGCGCAGCGCGGTCGAAGACCTGGCCTCGGTGCTGCCCCAACTGCCCGACAGCTTCGCCGCCAAGGTGGCGCAGTGGTGCGAGCACCCGCGCGTGCTGGCCTTGCGTGAGGACACGCGCGTGCGCCTGGCGCGGCTGGTGCAGCGCACCGGCGCCTGGCTGGAGGAAGGCCGCGTGAGCGAGACCGCCGCGCTGCGCATGGCCGACTGGATGGAGGCGCTGCTGCGCCGTGAGAGCTATCTAGCGCTGCTGCAGGAGCGCCCCTCGGTGCACGAGCGGCTGCTGCGCCTGCTGGGTGCGGCCAAATGGCCGGCGCAGTACCTGCGCAAGCACCCGGGCGTGATCGACGAGCTGGCCAGCCGCCAGCTGCTGACCGACCGTTTCGATCCCGCCCAGTTCGAGGCCGAACTGGAAACCCGCCTGGCGGCGCTGCGCTCCACCGGCGAGGATGACGAGGAAGCCCAGCTCAACCTGCTGCGCCGCGCCTGCCATGCCGAGGTGTTCCGCACGCTCGCGCGCGACCTTGAAGGCGTGCTGGCGGTGGAGCCGGTGGCCGACGACCTCAGCGCGCTGGCCGACGCCGTGCTGCGCGTGACCGTGCGCTGGTGCTGGGCGCGCCTGAAAAACCGCCACCGCGACGAGCCGCGCTTCGCCGTCATCGGCTATGGCAAGCTCGGCGGCAAGGAGCTCGGCTACGGCAGCGACCTCGACATCGTGTTCGTCTACGACGACGCCGACGAGAACGAGGACGACCGCGCGCCCGAGGTCTACGCAGCGCTGGTGCGCAAGCTGATCAACTGGCTCACCGTCAAGACCGGCGAGGGCGACCTTTACGAGATCGACACCGCGCTGCGACCCAATGGCAGCTCCGGCCTGCTGGTCACCAGCTTCACCGCCTATGCCAACTACCAGCAGCAGCGCGGCAGCAACACCGCCTGGACCTGGGAGCACCAGGCCATGACCCGCGCCCGCTTCGTGCTCGGTGCGGCGGATCTGGCGCAGCGCTTCGACGCTGTGCGCGAGGCCGTGATCACCGCGCCGCGCGACCATGCCGCGCTGGCCGACGAGATCCGCGCCATGCGCGACAAGGTACGTGCCGCCCACCCGGTGCGCGGCGGCCTGTTCGACGTCAAGCACAGCCCCGGCGGCATGGTGGATGTGGAGTTCGTCGTGCAGTACCTGGTGCTGTCGCAGTCGGCTGCCCACCCCGAGCTGCGCGCCAACCGCGGCAACATCGCACTGCTGCAGATGGCGGAGGACGCCGGGCTGCTGCCACCCGGCGTGGGGGCCGCCGCCGCCTCGGCCTACCGCGCGCTGCGGCAGATGCAGCACCGTGCCCGGCTGGACGAGGCCCCCACGCAGGTCGAGCCCGCCGAGGTCGAGACCCACGCGCTGGCCGTGCGCCGGCTCTGGCAACACGTGCTGGGCTGACGGCGCCCATGCGCGCGCGCAGCTGGCTCATCCTGTGCGCGCTGCATGGCGTGGCCAGCATGCTGGCCTGGTGGTCGCAAGGGGTCAGCGTGCCCTGGCTGGCCTGGAATGCCGATGAATGGCTGAACCACCCCTGGACGCTGTGGACCTCGGCCTGGGTGCACAGCAACACGCCACACCTGATCGCCAACCAGATGGCCCTGGGCCTGCTGGTGGCGCTGGCCTGGCTGGCCCGCCCCGACGGCTGGAGCACCCTGGCCTGGGCACTGGCGTGGCCGCTGGCCCAGGCGGTGCTGCCACTTTGGCCGCAGATCGGGCACTCGCTGGGGCTGGCCGGTGCGCTGCACGCCGCGGTGGCGGTGCTGGCCGTGCATCTGGCGCTGGGCCGGCTGTCGCAGTACGGCGGGCGGCGCTGGGGCGTGCTGCTGGGGCTGGCCTTGCTGGCCAAGCTGCTGCTGGAGCGGGCCTGGGACCACCCCGTGGTGTGGGATGCCGCCACCGAGCGTTCGGTGGTGCAGGCGGCCGCGCTGGCGGGCGCCTTCTGGGGCGCGGCCCTCGGCCTGCTGAGTGCCTGGGCCGCCTGGGATTTCCGGCGGCGCTGGGCGGGGATCTGACCCCCCCGCGCTGTCAGGCGGCGGGCTGCAGCCCGCCGCCGCCCTGGCCCAGCTCCTTGCGGAAGCGGTTGAGTTCCTGCACCGTCTTGAAGCTGCGGTTCATCAGCAGGCCCATGTTGTGCAGGATGCGCTCGACCACCTTGTTCTCCCAGACGGCGTCGAAGGCGATCTGCTTGTCCAGCCAGTGTTCCAGCCACTCGGGGTTGGGCAGGCGGCTCTGGATGGTGTCGCGCGGGAACAGCGCCTTGTTCACGTGCAGGTTGGTCGGGTGCAGGGCCTGGGCGGTGCGGCGCGCGCTGGCCATCAGCACGCCCACCTTGGCGAAGGCGGTCCGGGCGTCGTCGCCGAACTTGCCGATGGCGCGCTTCATGTAGCGCAGGTAGGCGCCGCCGTGCCGGGCCTCGTCCTGGCTCAGCGTGGTGTAGATGTGCTTGATGACTGGCTCGGTGTGCCACTCGGCCGCGCGGCGGTACCAGTGGTTGAGGCGGATCTCGCCGCAGAAGTGCAGCATCAGCGTTTCCAGCGCGGGGGCCGGGTCGAACTCGAAGCGGATGTCGTGCAGTTCCTGCTCGGTCGGCGCCAGGTCGGGGCGAAAGCGCTTGAGGTATTCCATCAGCACCAGCGAGTGCTTCTGTTCCTCGAAGAACCAGATCGACATGAAGGCCGAGAAGTCGGAGTCGTCGCGGTTGTCGCGCAGGAACATCTCGGTGGCGGGCAGGGCGGCCCATTCCGTGATGGCGTTCATCTTGATGGTCTGGGCCTGCTCGTCGCTGAGCCTGACGCCATCGAACGAGTCCCAGGGGATGTCCTTGTCCATGTCCCAGCGGACGGATTCGAGTTGCTTGAACAGTTCGGGGTAAAGCATGGCGACAACCTTGGGCAGACGAAAGTGTTGCGAATTTTAAGCGGGCTGTGTGAAAGATCAGCAAAATCAAGGCATTACGTGCGGGCTTGGGCGGCGCCCTGAACTTGTGGCGGCGGCCGTGGTCGATGTTCCATCGTGCACCGGAGATCCTCATGAAACAGCGGCTTGGCATCGGCGCGGGATTGCTCCCGCTGGTTTTCTGGGCCTCGGCGGCCTCGGCGGCATGCCCGCCTCTGCTCGACCACACCGTGGAGCGGCTCCAGGATGAGAAGCCCCAGAACCTGTGCCAGTACGCAGGGCGGGTGGTGCTGGTGGTCAACACCGCGAGTTTTTGCGGCTTCACCCCGCAGTACGAGGCGCTGGAGGGCCTGCAGCGCCGCTACGCCGACCGCGGGCTGGTGGTGCTGGGCTTCCCGTCCAACGATTTCGCGCAGGAAACCGGCTCCAACCAGCAGATCGCCGATTTCTGCGAAAACACCTTCGGCGTGCGCTTCCCCATGTTCGTCAAGACGACCGTGACCGGCTCGCAGGCCCATCCGCTGTTTCAGGAGCTGGCCCGCCGCACCGGGCAGCCGCCGAAATGGAACTTCCACAAATACCTGATCTCCCGCGACGGCCAGGTGGTCAAGGCCTATCCGAGCGTGCAGCGGCCGGACGGGCCGGTGATAACCACTGAAGTCGAAAGGTTATTGGCGGTCAAAAAGTGACTAAGTAGTCACAATGCGACCATGCGGTAGAATTTTGTCCGGCGGGTTTTCTGCCAGACAAATCATCCGGAGGTGCCATGGTCGCGAGCATGTGGAACTTTTCGGGCGCTGGCGCGCTCCATGACAACAGGTTTTCGGTACTGCGGAGCCGGCCGGGTCTCAGGGCCCGGCACGAAATCCTGAGGCGCTTCTCCTCCTCCTCCCTCCCTCCCTCCTTCGTTTCAGGGCGCTTCGCGGTACTTTCTTCTTCAGCGGCAGGGGTCTGAGCCATGTACTCGGACCCCCGCCAATCCCCCACACCCCGTCCCCACGGCCGCCCGCCGCGTGTGGCCGTGGTCGGTGCCGGCATCGCCGGGCTGGCCGCGGCACGCACGCTGCAGGGCTGGGCCGACGTGACGCTGTACGAGGCCGAGGCCCGGCTGGGCGGTCATGCCCACACCGTGGACGTGACCCTGCCCGGCGCCGACGGCCGGCCGGTCACGCACGGCGTGGACACCGGCTTCCTGGTGTTCAACGAGCGCACCTACCCCAACCT
>CAMLQP010000032.1 GCA_946482115.1 uncultured Comamonadaceae bacterium | reverse complement strand
TGCACGAGGCGCGGCCCGAGGCGCAGTGCGTGCTGCACACCCACACCCGCGCGGGTGTCGCGGTCAGCGCGCAGCGGCACGGCATACTGCCCATCAGCCAGCAGTCCACCTTCGTGCTGGCCTCGCTGGCCTACCACGGCTATGAAGGAGTCGCCTTCCGGCCCGACGAGAAGCCGCGCCTGCAGGCCGACCTGGGGCAGGCCAACTTCCTGATGCTGCGCAACCACGGCCTGCTGACCGTGGGCAAAAGCATCCCCGAGGCCTTCCTCTCGATGTACACCTTCGAAAACACCTGCCGCATCCAGGTGGACGCGCTCGCGGGCGGCCATGAACTGACCCAGGTGGACCCGGCCATCATCGCCAACATGGGCGAGGTGATGCGCGTCGTGACCGTGGGCCAGGGCGCCAACCTGGCCTGGCCCGCGCTGCTGCGCAAGCTGGACCGGGAAAATCCCGGCTACAACCTGTAAGCCCCCACGCTCCACCGCTGCACGGGTCGCCGCCCCCCGAGGGGGCGCGTTTTGCCTTGGGGCGGCCCGACGGCAAAACCGTCGTTAACTGAGGACCACGCTGCTGAGGCGGCGGCGGTAGGTGGCCACGGTCGGGTCCTCGGGCGGGATCTGGCCTTCGGCCACTTTCACCCTGGGGGGCTCGATGATCTCGAGGATGGCCACGTAGGTCTTGCGCGCCAGGTCCTCGTTCCAGGCCTTGTCGCGCATCAGGATCTCCAGCAGCTCGTCCATCGCCGCCGTCCAGCGTTGGGCCGCCATGTGGTGCTGGGCCAGCTCGAAGCGGGCGTCAAAGTCGCGCCGGTTGGCAGCGATGCGCTGCTGCAGGGCACTGTCGGCCGGCTCGTAGGCGTTCTCCACGACGTCGATGGCGTTCATCCAGCGCTGCAGCGCGTCCAGCCGGCGGTCCGTCGCGACCTTGGCGATCACGGGGGCAAACGCCACCTTGGCGTCGTCGCTGCGGCCCAGGGCCAGCAGCTGTTTCACGTACTCGAAGCGGGCCTTGTCGTCGGCCGGGTCGGTGGCCACGGCGTGCTGGAGTTTTTCCAGCGCGTCATCGGCACCCAGCGGCTCGGCCACCGGCTCTTCCAGCTCGGGTTCGGGCGTTTCGTCGGCCGGCGGCAGGTGCTTGTCCAGAAAGGCCTTGACCTGGCCCTCGGGCAGCGCGCCCATGAAGCCGTCCACCGGCTGGCCGCCGATCAGCAGCACGCAGGTCGGGATGCTGCGGATGCCGAAGGCCGCCGCCAGCTGCTGTTCGTCATCGGAGTTGATCTTGACCAGCTTGAAGCGGCCGCCGTAGGCCACCTCCACCTTCTCCAGGACGGGGCCGAGCGACTTGCAGGGGCCGCACCACGGCGCCCAGAAGTCCACCAGCACCGGCGTGGTCATGGAGGCTTCGATGACCTCGGTTTCGAAATTGGCGATGGTGACGTCGATCATGGGCAGGCGTGGAAAACGGAGGAATGCCGCCCAGTTGGGGGCGAAACGTAAAATCCCAACTTTAACGGAGCGGTCATGGCAGACACATGGGTCGGCGTGGTCATGGGATCCAGCAGCGACTGGGACACCATGCAGCACGCGGTGCAGATTTTCCAGCAATTCGGCATCGCGCACGAGGCGCGGGTGGTTTCGGCCCACCGCATGCCCGATGACATGTTCGCCTACGCCGAGGCCGCCGCAGGCCGGGGCCTCAAGGCCATCGTGGCCGGTGCCGGCGGCGCCGCCCACCTGCCCGGCATGCTGGCCTCCAAGACCACGGTGCCGGTGCTGGGCGTGCCGGTGGCCAGCAAGCACCTGAGCGGCGTCGATTCGCTGCACAGCATCGTGCAGATGCCCAAGGGCGTGCCCGTGGCCACCTTTGCCATCGGCGCCGCCGGTGCCGCCAACGCAGCCCTGTTCGCGGTGGCCATGCTGGCCAATGAAGACCCCGCCCTGCGTGCGAAGCTCGAGGCGTTCCGTGCCGCCCAGACCGAAGCCGCACGCGCCATGACGCTGCCTCCCGCCGCATGAAGACGCTGCTGCCAGGAAGCCAGGGCGCCGACGGCCGCGTCACCACGCTGGGCGTGATGGGGGGTGGCCAGCTGGGCCGCATGTTCGTGCACGCCGCGCAGGCCATGGGCTACGCCACCGCCGTGCTCGATCCCGACCCCGCCAGCCCGGCGGGCCTGGTGAGCCACCACCACATCCCGACCGGCTACGAAGACCCACAAGGCCTGGCCCGGCTGGCCGCCGTGGCCGATGCCATCACCACCGAATTCGAGAACGTGCCCGCGCCCGCCCTGCGCGCGCTGGCCAACCAGCGGCCGGTGGCGCCCGGGGCCCGCGCCGTGGCCGTGGCCCAGGACCGCGCGGCCGAGAAGGCCCACTTCGTCGCCAGCTACGAGAAAAGCGGCGTCGGCCCCGCGCCCTACGCGGTGATCGAGACCGAGGCCCAGCTGGCCGCCGTCACCGACAACCTGCTGCCCGGCATCCTGAAAACCGCCCGACTGGGCTACGACGGCAAGGGCCAGGTGCGGGTGAAAGACCGCGCCGCGCTGGCCGCCGCCTGGAACGACCTGAAACGCGTGCCCTGCGTGCTCGAGAAGCTCATGCCGCTCAAGGCCGAGTGCTCGGTGCTGGTGGCGCGCGGCGCCGACGGCCAGGCCGTGAGCTACCCGGTGCAGCGCAACACCCACAAGGACGGCATCCTGGCCCTGACCGAGGTCTGGGACGGCGTCATCCCCGCCCGGCTGGCCCAGCAGGCCCGCGAGGCCACGCTGGCCATCGCCCACGAACTGGACTACGTGGGCGTGCTGTGCGTGGAGTATTTCCTGATCGACGACGGCAGCGCCGAGGGCGCGCTGGTGGTCAACGAGATGGCGCCGCGCCCGCACAACAGCGGCCACTACACCCAGAACGCCTGCGACGTCTCGCAGTTCGAGCAGCAGGTGCGTGCCCTGGCCGGCCTGCCGCTGCGGCCGGTGCGCCAGCACAGCCCGGCGGTGATGCTCAACCTGCTGGGCGACCTGTGGGCCGCCGACGGCACGCCCCCCGCCTGGGACCGCGTGCTGGCCCTGCCCGGCACCCACCTGCACCTCTACGGCAAGGCCGAAGCCCGCCCGGGACGCAAGATGGGCCACCTCAACATCACCGGCCCCTCGGTGGACGCCGTGCAGGACGTGGCGCGCCAGGCGGCGGCCCTCCTGAAACTCGCGCCGTGATCCTCTCCGGCCAGGACCCCGCCGCCATCGCCCAGGCCGCCCGCGCGGTGGCCGATGGCCGGCTGCTGGGCCTGCCCACCGAAACCGTCTACGGCCTCGCCGCCGACGCCGACAACGCCAGCGCCGTGGCGCGCATCTTCAGCGCCAAGGGCCGCCCCAGCGACCATCCGCTGATCGTGCACGTGGCCGGCACCAGCGAGGCCGAGTGGCTCGCGGCGGTGAGCCACTACGCGGCCGCGGTGCCCGATTTCGCGCTGCGCCTCATGCGCGCCTTCTGGCCCGGCCCGCTCACCCTGATCCTGCCGCGCCGCCCCGAAGTGGGCGCCGTGGCCGCTGGCGGGCAGGACAGCATAGGCCTGCGCTGCCCCAGCCACCCGGTGGCCCAGGCCGTGCTGCATGCCGCGCGCGAACACGGCGTCTATGGCCTGGCCGCGCCCAGCGCCAACCGCTTCGGTCGCGTGAGCCCCACCACCGCCGCGCACGTGGGCACCGAGTTCGACGGCCTGCTGTCGGGTGACGAACTGCTGATCGTGGACGGCGGCGCCTGCCAGGTCGGCATCGAGTCCACCATCGTGGACGCCAGCCGGGGCCGCCCGGTGCTGCTGCGCCCCGGCATGCTCACGCCCGAGCAGCTGGAAGCCGCGTGTGGCCAGCCAGTGCTGCCGCGCGACGAGGCCGCGCCACGCGCCTCCGGCACGCTGGAGTCGCACTACGCACCACGTGCCCAGGTGCGGCTGATGGACGGGAAGCAGATCCAGAGCGCGCTGGACGTGCTGGGCAGCGACGCGCGCCACATCGCGGTCTACAGCCGCCAGCGGGCGAAAAGCGCCAGCCGCCACCTCGTGCTGCGCGCCATGCCCGCCGATGCCTCGGCCTGCGCGCACGAGCTGTTCGCGGTGCTGCGCGCCTTCGACGACGCGGGCGTCAAGCTCATCTGGGTGGAGACACCGCCACCCGACCCCAGCTGGGACGGTGTGCGTGATCGCCTGCAGCGCGCCGCCGCCTAGGCCTTGCGCCCGAAGCGCAGCTTCATGATCAGGATGGCCAGCGCCAGCGACAGCGTGATCGCGTTGGCGACGATCAGCGGCCAGGCCATCAGCACCAGCCCGTAGAGCAGCCACAGCGCCACGCCCAGCGTGAAGGCGCTGTACATGCCGAGCGAGATGCCCGAGACGTCGCGCGTGCGGAAGGTCAGCCAGGCCTGGGGAACAAAACTGGCGGTGGTCAGGATGGCAGCCCCGAAACCTATCACCTCGATCCAGGCCACCGTTTCCATCAGCGGACGTCCGGCAGTTCGATCTTGACCTCCAGCACCTCCAGGTTGTCCTGGCGCTCGAGGTGTACCTTGATGTCGTCCGGGTTGATCTTGATGTACTTGCTGATCACATGCACCAGGTCACGCTGCAGCTGGGGCAGGTAGTCGGGCTCGGCCGCGTTGCGGCCGCTGCGCTCGTGCGCCAGGATGATCTGCAGGCGTTCCTTGGCGACGCTGGCCGTTTTCTTCTTCTCGCCCAGCAGGAAGGACAACAGGGACATGCCGCTCACCTCCCGCCGAACAGACGTTTGAGCAGGCCGGCCTTCTGCGCCTCGACGAAACGCAGCGGCTTGTCCTCGCCCAGGAAACGCGCGATCACGTCCCTGTAGGCCTCGGACACGTCGGTGCCCTTGAGGTGGACCGCCGGCGTGCCCTGGTTGGAGGCCTGCAGCACGTTCTCGCTCTCGGGGATCACGCCGATCAGCTTGATGCGCAGGATGTCCTGGATGTCCTCCAGCGACAGCATCTGGCCGTCCAGCACGCGGTTGGGGTTGTAACGCGTGATCAGCAGGTGCTCCTTGATCGGCTCCTTGCCCTCGATCGCGCGCTTGGTCTTGCTGCTGAGCATGCCCAGGATGCGGTCGGAATCGCGCACCGAAGACACCTCGGGGTTGGTCACCACCAGCGCCTCGTCGGCGAAATGCATGGCCAGCAGGGCGCCGGTCTCGATGCCCGCGGGCGAGTCGCAGATGATGTATTCGAAGCCCATGCCCGCCAGGTCGGCCAGCACCTTCTCCACGCCGTCCTTGGTCAGCGCTTCCTTGTCGCGCGTCTGGCTCGCGGCCAGCACGAACAGGTTGTCACAGGTCTTGTCCTTGATCAGGGCCTGGTTCAGGTTGGCCTCGCCGTGGATCACGTTGATCAGGTCGTAGACCACGCGCCGCTCGCAGCCCATGATCAGGTCCAGGTTGCGCAGGCCGACGTCAAAGTCGATCACCGCCGTTTTGTGACCGGCCAGGGCCAGGCCGGAGGCGAAGCTGGCGCTGGTGGTGGTCTTGCCCACCCCGCCCTTGCCGGAAGTCACCACAACAATTTTTGCCATTTGCGTCGATCCGCTCTCAAAAGTGGTTGATCAGTTCGAAATCGGGTCCATCACCAGCTTGTCCCCCTCGGGGCCGCTGAGCAGCCGGACCTGGGTGGGCCGGCCGCGCACGGCGTCGGGCCAGGGGGTTTCGCTGGTGCGGTAGACCCCGGCGATGGACACCAGCTCGGGCTCCATCGCCAGGGCGAAGATGCGGGCGTCACCGTTGCCACGCGCACCGGCGATCGCCTTGCCACGCAGCGGGGCATACACGTGGATGTGGCCATCGGCGATGACCTCGGCGCCCGGGTTGACCGGCGCCATCACCACCAGGTCGCGGCCCCGGGCGTAGACCTGCTGGCCCGAACGCAGCGGACGGTCCACCACCAGGGCCGGTTCGGCCGCTGCCATTGCCGCAGCGGCAACGGCGGGTGTCGGGGCACTGGCTGCCGGGCCGCTCTTGCGGGGGGCGGGTGTGTCCGGGGCCAGCACCAGGCCGGCGTCCAGCGCCAGCCGCTGCCGGGCCTCGTCGGCACCCCGTACCGCCACCGGCACCAGCCTCACCTGGCGCAGGCTGGCCAGCAGCTGCTCGAATTCCAGCGGTGTCGGCGCAGCGGCATCGCTTTCGGGCAAGCCCGAGAAATCGATGACCAGCGGATCCCGGTCGAAAAAATCGGGTACGTCCTGTGCCTGCTTCAGCAGTTCCTCGGCTACTTCGTCGAGCCGGTGCGACTTCAGGCGCAAGGCTACCAGGGGCAGTTGGGCACTTTTGATCTCGAAACTGGACGGGGCGTTGGCAGCAAGGGCAACAGGCATGGGCAGGCGGTGGCGTGACAGCAACGGATCTTAGCAGCCGGGTGGTGGGCGTCCCGAAGGGGTTGTCCGGCTGTCTTGTTCTTTAAAGTGTCTATTTGAAAGGCTTAGTAGTAGCAAGACACCCCTCCTGGTGTGGAAAACCCGCTTTTCTCCCATCCATTCAAGGGCTTGCGAAACGGACAACCATGTGCAACCCACCCCGGCCATGGTGCACCCTGAATGGGGACAACCTGGGTTTTGTCCACTTGTCTGTGGATAAGATGGATGTTTCTGCCGATTTATCCACAAGGTTGTTGATAAACAAAAAAATCCCGGCCGTGGTGTGGTCACCACAGGCCGGGATCTGCCCGGGCATCTGTCCGTGACAAACGGAAGACTCAGCCCCGCCCGTGGGGCGCGCCATGACGGCGCGGGTGCGCACGCTCGTCGAACACTTTCTGCTGTTCGGGCGTCAGTGCCGCGTAGAGCGAGCGGGTGGCCTCGACGATGCGGTTCATGTGCGTGTCGCGTTCGGCCTTGCGTGCCTGCATGAAGTCCAGGCGCTCGGGCGTGGTCATGCGCTGCAGGGCCTCGCGGTCCGGTCGCTGGGCTGGCGGTGCCGGGCGCTTGAAGGACTCGACGTAGCGCGTCCAGGCCGCTTCCTGCTGCGGTGTCAGCTTGAGGTCCTGCCGGAGTTTCTGCTGGTGTTCGGCCATACGCTGTTCCATGCGCTGGTGGCGTTCGGCGCGCTCGCCGCCCTTGCCGGCGCCTTCGTGGGCCATGGCGGGCATGGCGCCCAGCAGGGTGGCGGCGGTGGTGGCGATCAGCAGTCGGTGCAGGGTCTTGGACATGGTGTCACTCCTTTCAGGTTGGGGTGGGTGCAGTCTGGCGGCCCCATGTGTACCGGCCATGCCTCGCGCTTGAGGCTGTGTAAAGTTGTGTCAGGGTTCGGTGGCGAGGTCGTCCAGGATGGGGCATTCGGGCCGCTCGTCACCGTGGCAGCAGTGGCCCAGGTGTTCCAGGGTCCGTGCCATGGCTTGCATGGCTTCGATGCGGCGGTTCAGGTCGGCCAGGTGGCGTTGGGTGAGCTTGAGCACGCTGGCACTGCGCCGGCGCGGGTTCTGCCACAGGCTCACCAGCTCGGCGATGTCGGCCATGGAAAAACCCAGATCGCGCGAGCGGCGTATGAAGCGCAGCGTGTGCACGTCGGCTTCGCTGTACTGGCGGTAGTTGCTGTCGGTGCGGGCCACCCGGCCCAGCAGGTCCAGCGACTCGTAGTGGCGGATCATCTTGGCCGACACGCCCGACAGCCGGGCGGCCTGGCCGATGTTCACCGGCCAGGCGGCGGGTTCAGCCCGCGACGGCATAACCTTCTTCCGTGATGGCGCGCTGCAGGGCCTCGCGCGGCTGGTCGCTGGCCACGTCCACGCTCTGACGCGCGCGGTCGATCTGCACCTGGGCCTCGGGGTCCACGCTGCGGATCGCCTGGGTGACGGATTTCTCGCAGTGGCCGCAGGTCATGCCGGTGACGGTGAAGTGGTGTTGCTGTGTCATGGTTTCTCTCCTGTGGATGGTTGACAGCCCCGAGTCTGGAGCTTGACACCATGGGAAGGTCAAGGGCCCGAAGATCGCTTGACTTTGACACGGTGTAAAGGTTCACACTGGCGGCATGGATACTTCAACCCCCTTCGACATCGACCTGGGCGTGGGCGGCATGACCTGCGCCTCCTGTGTTTCCCGCGTCGAGCGCGCCCTGGGCAAGGTGCCTGGCGTGTCCGCCGCCAGCGTCAACCTGGCGACCGAAACCGCGCGCGTGAACGCCGCGCTGGACACCGCCGATCCCGACGCGCGGCAGACCCTGCTGGCGCGCGTGCACCGCGCGGTGCGCGACGCCGGCTACGAACCCCGCGCCGTGGACGCGCCGTCCGACCTGGAAGCGGCCGGCTGGCTGGGCGTGCCGCGCGATGCCTGGCCGCTGCTGCTGGCGGTCCTGCTGTCACTGCCCCTGGTTGTGCCCATGGCGGGCGACTGGCTGGGGCGGCACTGGATGCTGCCCGCCGTCTGGCAGTTCGTGCTGGCGACGCCGGTGCAGTTCGTGCTGGGCGCGCGCTTCTACCGCGCCGGCTGGCACGCGCTCAGGGCCCGCACCGGCAACATGGAGCTGCTGGTGGCCATCGGCACCACGGCGGGCTGGGCGCTGTCCACCTGGCTGTGGTGGCGCGCCGAGCCCGGCGAGATGCCCCACCTCTATTACGAGGCGTCGGCCGTGGTCATCACGCTGGTGCTGCTGGGCAAATGGCTGGAGGCCCGCGCCAAGCGCCAGACCACCGAGGCCATACGCGCGCTGCAGGCGCTGCGGCCCGAGCGCGCCCACCTGATGCCCGATGGCGTGCGCCGCACCGAGGTCAGCGACGTGCCGGTGGCCGAGCTGTTGCCGGGTGATGTGGTGAAGGTGCTGCCCGGCGAGCGTTTCCCGGCCGATGGCGAGGTCATGGAAGGCCAGACCCAGGCGGACGAATCCCTGCTGACCGGCGAGTCCATGCCCCTGCCCAAGGCGCCGGGCGCGCCGGTCACCGGAGGCAGCCTCAACGGCGACGGCCTGGTGCTGGTGCGGGTGAGCGCCATCGGCGCCCAGAGCGTGCTGCACCGCATCATCGCGCTGGTGCAGGACGCCCAGGCCACCAAGGCGCCGGTGCAGCGCCTGGTGGACCGCGTGGCGGCGGTGTTCGTGCCGGTGGTGCTGGTGATCGCGCTGATCACGCTGCTGGGCTGGCTGGCCGTGGGCGCCGGGGTGGAAGAGGCCCTGCTGCACGCGGTGGCGGTGCTGGTGATCGCCTGCCCCTGCGCGCTGGGCCTGGCCACGCCCGCTGCCATCATGGCCGGCACCGGCGCGGCCGCGCGCCACGGCATCCTCATCAAGGACGCACCCGCGCTGGAGATTGCGCACCGCGTGGACGTGGTGGCCTTTGACAAGACCGGCACCCTGACCCTGGGCCAGCCGCGCCTGCTGTCGCTCACGCCCGCCGCCGGCGTGGACGCGGACAGTGCGCTGGCCCTGGCCGCCGCGCTGCAAGCCGGCAGTGAGCACCCACTGGCACGCGCGGTGCTGGCGGCCGCGCCGGCCGGTTCCGCCCGACCTGCCGTCCAGGGCCAGCGCTCGGTGGCCGGGCGCGGCAGCGAAGCCGAAAACGAAGGCCGCCCGCTGCGCCTGGGCAGCCTGCGCTGGATGGCAGAACTGGGCCTGCCCCTGGACGGGCTGCAGGCCGGGGCCGAAACCCTGGCTGCCGAAGGCGCCACCGTGTCGGCCCTGGCTCTGGGCGACCGCGTGCTGGCGCTGCTGGCCTTCGGCGACGAGCCCAAGCCGGGCGCGGCCGAGGCCATCGCCGCGCTGCGCGCGCGGGGCCTGCGCACCGTGATGATCTCGGGCGACAACCGCGGCGCGGCCGAAGCCATGGGCCGGCGCCTGGGCCTGCGGCCCGAAGCCGGCGAGGTGATGGCCGAGGTGCTGCCCGGCGACAAGGCAGCCAAGGTCAATGGCCTGAAAGCCGGCGGTCAAACCGTGGCCATGGTGGGCGACGGGGTCAACGACGCGCCGGCGCTGGCGGCGGCCGATGTCGGCCTGGCCATGGGCGGCGGTTCGGACGTCGCCATGCACACCGCCGGCATCACGCTGATGCGCGGCGACCCGCGGCTGGTGGCCGCCGCGCTGGACATCTCGGCGCGCACGGTGGCCAAGATCCGCCAGAACCTGTTCTGGGCCTTTGCCTACAACGTGGCCGGCATCCCGCTGGCGGCGCTGGGCTTCCTGAGTCCGGTGGTGGCGGGCGCGGCGATGGCGCTGAGCTCGGTCAGCGTGGTCACCAACGCGCTGCTGCTCAAGCGCTGGCACGGCCCGCGCTGAGGCATTGACCTGCATCAATGCCAGCCCGGGCAGGCAGCGCCACACTGGTGCCACCCGCCCGGAGACCCGCCATGCCCTTCGAAACCCTTCGCATCATCCGCGACGAGCACATCGCCCTGTCGGCCATGCTGCGCTCCATGCTGCAGCTGCTGCGCCAGGGCCCGGGGGACGAGCCCCAGCTGTTCTTCGACGTGCTGCGGGCCATGCTGTTCTACATCGACGAATTCCCCGAGCGCCAGCACCACCCCAAGGAATCCGACCTGCTGTTCCCGCGCGTGGCCCGCGTGGCCCCGCAGGTGATGGACACCATCGCCCAGCTGGAGCGCGACCACATGCAGGGCGAGCACCGGGCGCGCGAGCTGCAGCACCTGCTGCTGGCCTGGGAACTGCTGGGCGAGCCGCGCCGCGCGGCCTTCGTGGAAGCGGCCGAGCGCTACGTGGGCTTCTACCTGGAACACATGCGGCTGGAGGAGACGGCGGTGCTGCCCCTGGCCGAACAGCTGCTGGGCGAGCAGGACCGCGCCGAACTGGACGAGGCCTTCACCGCCCACCACGACCCGCTGCTGACGCGCGACCCGGCCTACGACCGGCTGTTCACCCGCATCGTGATGAAGGCGCCGGCGCCGATCGGCGTGGGGCCCGCGTCCCTGGCGCCGCGTTCGCCGGGCCTGCGCTCAGCCCTTGCACAGCGCGGCCAGGGCTGAGAAGCCGTCGAGCAGCCGGTCCACGTCGGCCGCCGTGGTGGCGGGCGACAGCAGCATCATGCCGTGGAAGGGCGTGAGCAGCACACCCCGGTTCAGCAGGAACAGGTGGGCCAGCGCCTCGAGCGCGTCGTTGGCGTGGTCGCGCACGTCCTGCGCGTGGCGGGGGGCGCGCGGCATGAATTGCAGTTCCATGCGGGCGCCCAGCCGCGTGACGGTCCACCGCAGACCGTGCGCGACGATGTGCCGGTTCAGCCCGGTTTCCAGCCGGTCGGCCATGGCCAACATGCGGTCGTAGCTGCCGGTCGTGTGCAGGTGGCCCAGCGCCGCGTGCAGCGCCGCCAGCGTCAGCGCGTTGCCCGACAAGGTGGTGCCGATGCCGCTGTGGCCCTCGGGCGCGGCCTCCTTGGCGGCGCGCAAACGCGCGCCCACCTCGGCGCTGAAGCCGTAGAGCGCGCACGGCAGGCCGCCCGCCACCGCCTTGCCGGCCACGAAGAAATCGGGCTCCAGCCCGTGCGCCTTGGCGTAGCCGCCCGGCGCGGTGGACAGGGTGTGTGTCTCGTCCATCACCAGCAGGGTGCCGTGCCGGCGGCACAGCGCGCGCGCGGCGGGCCAGAAACCGTCGTCGGGCAGCACCAGGCCGCAGTTGGTCAGCGCCGGCTCGGCCAGCAGGGCCGCCACCTGGCCGTCGGCCAGCGCGGCCTCCAGCGCCGCCAGGTCGTTGAACGGCACCACCCGGGTGAAGCGGTGGTGGTCGTGCACCTGGCCCAGCACCGAAGGGCGGCGCAGGGTGGCGCCGGTGGCCGGGTCCAGGTCCACCAGCGTGTCGTCCACCGCGCCGTGGTAGCAGCCGTCGAACACCAGCACCTGCGCGCGGCCGGTGATGGCGCGCGCCCAGCGCAGCACGAAGCGGTTGGCGTCGCTCGCGGTCAGCGCCATCTGCCACAGCGGCAGCCCGAAGGTCTGTTCCAGCAGCCGGCCCACCTCGGCGGTCTGTTCGGCGGGCAGCATGCAGGTCAGGCCACGTGTGGCCTGTTCGGCCAGCGCACGCGCCAGCACCGGCGGGCTGTGGCCGAACATGGCGCCGGTGTCGCCCAGGCAGAAATCGGCGTAGCGGTGACCGTCGGCGCAGGTCAGCGTCGCGCCCTGGGCCTCGCGCACGAACAGCGTGGCCGGCGTCGGCCAGTCGCGCATCCAGTGCAGCGGCACGCCGAACAGGAAGTGCTGGGCGCTGTCCTGCGCCAGCGCGATGGAACGGGGGTGCTCGGCCAGGAAACGGGCGCGTTCGGTGGCGAACTGGGTTTCGATTCGGGCGGCAAGGTCGGCGGTCATGGGGCAAGAGCTTAGGGGGCGTCGGCGGGCGCCGCGCCACTGGCTCGGGCGCGACGCGGCCAAGTGGCACCGTGGGCCACAATGGCCGCCATGCCGTCCACGCCATCCGATCTGCCGGTGCTGCGCCTGGCCCTCGCGCTCTCGCTGGGCGCGGCGGTGTCGCTGGGCATCACGCGGTTTGCCTACGGCCTGCTGCTGCCGCCCATGCGCGCCGACCTCGGCTGGAGCTACACGCTGGCGGGCGCCATGAACACCTTCAACGCCGTGGGTTACCTGCTGGGCGCTTTGTCCACGCCGTGGCTGATGCGGCGGCTGTCGCCCACCGCGCTGCTGCTGGGCGGCTCGCTGCTGGCCAGTGTTTTCATGGCCCTCAGCGGTTTTTTCACCGACGCGACGCCCCTGCTGGCGCAGCGCCTGCTGGCCGGTGTGGCCAGCGCCTGGGTCTTCATCGCCGGTGGCCTGCTGGCCGCGCGGCTGGCGCGCCTGCAACCGCAGCGTGCCGGCCTGCTGCTGGGGCTGTACTACGGCGGCACCGGCTGGGGCATCGCGGCCTCGGCCCTGGGTGTGCCGGCCGTGCTGGCGGCGGCCGAGGGACAGGCGCATGCGTGGACCTGGGCCTGGTGGGCGCTGGCGCTGCTGTGCCTGCTGGCCACCGGGCTGCTGGCCTGGCCGGCACGCATGCTCTCGCGGCCCGAGCCCGAACCCGCCACCGCTGCCGAGGCACCCGTGCGCCCGCCGCGCCGCTTCGCCGTGCGCGACTTCGCCTTCGGCCTCGCGGGCTACTTCGGCTTCGGTGTCGGCTACATCGGCTACATGACCTTCGTGATCGCGCTGCTGCGCGAACAGGGCGCCGCGCCTGGCGCCATCACCGCCTTCTACACGCTGCTGGGGCTGGCGGTGCTGGCCTCATCGCGCCTGTGGGCCGGCCTGCTGGACCGCCACCACGACGGCCAGGCGCTGGCGCGCCTGAACGCCCTGCTGGGCGTGGCCACGCTGCTGCCCGCGCTCACCGCCTGGTGGCCGCTGCTGCTGGCCTCAGGCCTGCTGTTCGGCGCCGTGTTCCTGTCGGTGGTCGCGTCCACCACCGCGCTGGTGCGCCACAACTTGCCGCCGGACCAGTGGGCGGCTGGCATCAGCGCCTTCACCATCGTGTTCGCGCTCGGCCAGATCGTGGGGCCGACGGTGGTTGGGTTGATTGCCGATGGCCCGGGTGGGCTGGCGCGTGGGCTGGTGTTTTCGGCGGGGGCGTTGTGGGTGGGGGCTTTGCTGGCGAGTCGGCAGCGGGCTTTGGGTTGATTTCTCGCCTCGGGGTGGGCGATGTCAGGAGCACCGGGTTTGCGTTCACCGCTCGCGAGACACAGGCCAAAACCAGTGGCCACCCGCAGGCCTCGCCAAGTGGAACCCCCGGGCGCGCGCACCTTGCGCTACCGTACAGGTCCAATCCGGAACCCCACACCCTGAGGAATCGACCGTGGCCATGGGTCAATTCGCCTACGCGAACAACAGCAACCGTTTCCTGGCCTGCCAGCCGCTGGCCGATCAGCCGTTCGCCATCGCCGGCGTGCCCTACGACGGCGTGGTGACCAACCGGCCCGGTGCGCGGTTCGGCCCACAGGCCATTCGCGCGGCCAGCCTGATGTTGTGTGACGGCATCCACCCGTTTTTCAACGTCTCGCCGCTGGGCCATCTGGGCGACGCGCTGGACATGCGGCTGCCCAACGCCTCGCCGCTGCCCGAGGTGCGTGGCCACATCGAGCGCCAGGCCGCCGCGCTGATGGCGAAACACCATTGCGTGTTCATCGGCGGCGACCACTCGGTCACGCTGCCGCTGCTGCGCGCCGCGAAGGCGCAATATGGCCACGGGGAGCCGCTGGCGCTGGTGCATTTCGATGCCCACTGCGACACCTGGGAAGACCACTTCGGCGAGCCCTCGGGCCACGGCACCTGGACCTATGAGGCGCTGCGCGACGGCCTCGCGAGCCCGGCGCACACGGTGCAGATCGGCATCCGCTCCAGCGGCGAACGTGCCGCGCGCGAGTACGTGGCCGACCAGGGTGGGCAGATCTTCACCGCGCGTGCGCTGCGCGGCAAGGATGGCGAGTCGCTGAAACCCGTGATCGACGCCATCCGCCAGCGCATCGGCCAGCGGCCGTGCTACCTCACGCTGGACATCGACTGCCTGGACCCGGCCTTCGCGCCCGGCACCGGCACGCCCGAGCCGGGCGGCATGACCAGCTCGCAGGTGCTGACGCTGATCGAGGAGCTGGCCGACCTGAACTGGGTGGGCATGGACTGCGTGGAGGTGGCCCCGGCCTACGACCACGCCGAGCTGACCAGCAACGCCGCCGCCACTTTCGTCTGGACCTACCTCGCGGGCCAGGTGGCCAGGCGCGGAGGCTGAAGCCATGTTCAAGCCCGACCTGCTGCGCTCGGACACCCAGCTCAACCAGAAAAGCTACTACGAGGCCAGTGTCGAACGCCCTGCCGCGCTGCCGCCCCTGCAAGGCAGCACACAGGTCGACGTGGTGGTGATCGGCGCCGGTTTCGCCGGCCTGTCGGCCGCGCTGGAGCTGCGCGCGCGTGGCTTTGCGGTGACGGTGCTGGAGGCCGACCGCATCTGCAGCGGCGCCAGCGGGCGCAACGGCGGCCAGACCATCGTGGGTTTCGCCAGCGGCCAGGGCCCGTTCGAGCAGCAGCTGGGCCGCGCCGACGCGAAGCGCGCCTGGGACCTGTCGCTGGAAGCCATCGACCTGATCGACCGGCGCATCGCCGAGCACCAGATCGACTGCGACCGTGTCAACGGCTACCTCTACGTGGCCGACTCGCCCCGCAAGGCGCGCGCGCTGCAGGAGGAGCTGGCCACGCAGCAGCGCGACTACGGCCTGGCCTGCGACTTCGCCGCCGGCGCCGACGTGGGCCGTCTCATCGCCAGCCCGCGCTACCGGGCCGCCGCCTACGAAAAGCGCTCGGGCCACCTGCACCCGCTCAAGTACGGCCTGGGGCTGGCACGCGCGGCGCAGGCGGCGGGCGCGGTGATCCACGAACACGCGCCGGTCAAGCGGCTGGAACACGGCCCGCAGGGCGTGACGGCGCACACGCCGCAGGGCCAGGTGAAGGCGCGCTTCGCGGTGGTGGCCGGCAACTGCACCCTGCCCGAACACGGCCCGCAGGTGGTGCCGCAGATCCACGCGCGCATCATGCCGGTGGGCACCTACATCGTCGGCACCGCGCCGCTGACGCCGGTGCAGTGCGCGCAGCTGATACCGTCGAATGCGGCGGTGTGCGACAACAACTTCATCCTCGATTACTTCCGCTTCAGCGCTGACCACCGGCTGCTGTTCGGTGGCCGCGTGAGCTACAGCACCCGCACGCCGGCCAACCTGCAGGCGGTGATGGCGCGGCGCATCGCCGAGGTGTTCCCCGGCCTGCGCGGCGTGCCGATCGAATTCGTCTGGGGCGGTTTCGTCGACATCAGCATGAACCGCGCGCCCGACTTCGGCCGCGTGGGCGACAACGTGTACTACCTGCAGGGCTTCAGCGGCCACGGCGTGGCGCTGACCGGCCTGGCCGGCCAGCTGGTGGCCGAGGCCGTGGCCGGCCAGGCCGAACGCTTCGACGTGTTCGCGCGCCTGAAGCACCACGATTTCCCGGGCGGCCCGGCGCTGCGCATGCCCAGCCTGGTGCTGGGCACGCTGTGGCACCGGCTGCGCGACCGGCTGGGCTGAGGTTTACGGTTTCAGCGCCGCCAGCACGCCGCGCGCCAGCACCGGCCCGTGCTGGGCGATGCCCGCCAGCGGCGCGTAGCCGTAGCCGATCACCAGGCCGCGCAGGTCGCTGCGCTCCAGGCAATAGGCCGACAGCGGCCGCACGGTCAGGCCCTGCTGGCCCAGCCGGTGCGCGAGCGCGCGGTCGTCCACGCGCTGCGGCAGGCGCAGGCACAGGTGCAGGCCCTGCTCGGCGCCGCTCACGAACGCGCCCTGGGCGCTGCCGCGCGCGGTGTCGTCCAGGCAGGGCCGCAGGGCTTCCAGCAGGGTCTGGCGGCGCTCGGCGTAGTTCTGGCGCGAGCGCCGCAGCGCGCTGGTGAAATGGCCCATCTCCACGAACTCGGCCAGCGCGGCCTGCAGCGGCATCTGGCCCGGGCGGTTGAGGTCGTAGTGGGCCTGGCGGAACGACTCGACCAGCGCCTTGGGCACCACCAGGTAGCCCAGCTTGAGGCCGGGGTAGAGCACCTTGGAGAAGGTGCCCATGTAGAGCACGCGGCCGTCCTTGTCCAGGCCCTCGAGCGAGGACAGCGGCGGGCCGCTGAAGCGGAATTCGCTGTCGTAGTCGTCCTCCAGCACCCAGGCCTTGTGCTGGGCGGCGCAGGCCAGCAGCTGGTGGCGCCGCGCCAGCGACATGACGCCGCCCGTGGGGTACTGGTGCGAGGGCGTCACGTAGATCAGTCGCGGCGGGTGGTCCTCGTCGGCCGCGCGCGGCACGATGCCCTGCTCGTCCACCGGCACCGGGTGCAGCGCCAAGCCGGTGGCCATGAAGGCCTTGACCGCGCCCCAGTAGGCCGGGTCCTCCACCCACACGGTGTCGCCGTGGTCGGCCAGCAGCTGGGCGCACAGCTCCAGCGACTGCTGCGTGCCGCTGGTGATCAGCACCTGGTCGGCATCGAGCTGCACGCTGCGGAACACGCGCAGGTAGTCGGCCACCGCACGGCGCAGCG
>CAMLQP010000031.1 GCA_946482115.1 uncultured Comamonadaceae bacterium | reverse complement strand
GTCTCGCGGATGGAGCCGGCCAGCATCTCGGCGGTGTAGCCCGCCGTGTTCAGGCTGAAGGCCAGCAAGGCGCAGAAGAAGGGCTCCTTGAAATGCGTCCAGGGCCAGACCTCGTCCCAGCGCGTCTGTATCCACTCGAGCTGGGCCAGGCCGTAATAGATCAGGTAGACCTGGATCAGCAGCGGCGTGCCACGGATGAAGAAGGTGTAGGCGCCGACGATCCAGCGCAGCCAGGCCACGGGGCCGGTCAGCGCCAGCGCCATTAGCAGCGCCATGACGGCGCCGACGGCCAGCGAGGAGGCCAGCAGCCACAGCGTGGTGACCAGGCCTTCGCCGTACAGGGCCAGGTTGGCCGGTTCGAAGATGACCGCCCAGTTCATGACGCGGCCCTCTTGACGCCCAGGCTGTAGCGCGCGTTCAGCCAGCGCAGCGCCCACAGGGACAGCGAGGTGTAGATCAGGAACAGGCCGGCCGTGAACAGCAGGAACATGAAGGGTTCGCGCGTGGCGGCGCTGGCCTGCTTGGCCAGGAAGGTCATGTCCTTGAGGCCGATCAGGCTGACCAGCGCCGTGGACTTGATCAGCACCAGCCAGTTGTTGGTGAAGCCGGGCAGGGCGTAGCGCACCATCTGCGGCAGGGTGATGCGGGTGAAGGTCTGGACCGGCCCCATGCCGAAGGCCCAGGCCGCTTCGGCCTGGCCCTTGGGTATGGCCAGCATGGCGCCCCGGAAGGTCTCCGTCATGTAGGCGCCGTAGATGAAACCTATGGTGATGACGCCCGCGAGGAAGGGGTTGATGTCCACCGATTCGCTGCTGCCCAGGACTTCGAGCAGGTGGTTCAGGCCCATGGTGCCGCCGTAGAAGATCAGCAGCATCAGCACCAGCTCGGGGATGCCGCGTATCAGCGTGGTGTAGACGGTGGCCGCCCAGGCCAGCGGGCGGTGGCCCGACAGCTTGGCCGTGGCGCCGGCCAGGCCGAGGACGATGGCGAGCGCCAGCGCGGACAGCGAGACGCCCACCGTCAGCACGGCGCCCTGCAGGATGGAGAGAAAGTAGCTCTGCATGCGGGCGTCGGAAAAAAGAGCCCGGGCTCAGGGCCCGGGACTCGCTCGGCGGGTCTTACTTGCCGTAGACGTCGAAGTCGAAGTACTTCTTGGCGATCTTGTCGTAGCGGCCGTCGGCACGGATGGCCTTGATGGCGCCGTTGACGTCGGCCTTCAGCTTGTCCTGGCCCTTGCGCATGGCCACGCCCACGCCGGTGCCGAAGTACTTGGCCTCGGACAGGTCCGGGCCGACCATGGCGTAGCCCTTGCCGTCCGGCTTGTCCAGGAAACCGCCCTTGACTTCCACGCGGTCGGCGATGGTGCCGTCCAGGCGGCCGGCCTTGATGTCCAGGTAGACCTGGTCCTGGGCCTCGTAGGGCACCACAGTCACGCCGGCGGGCTTGAGTTCGCCCAGGGCGTACTTCTCCTGCGTGCTGCCCTTCAGGACACCGATCTTCTTGCCCTTGAGCGAGGCCGGGCCGGTGTAGGCGGTGCCCGCCTTGACGACGGTGGTGCTGGGGGTGTTGTAGTACTTGTCGCTGAAATCCACGACCTTCTGGCGATCAGCCGTGATGGACATCGAGCTGATGATCACGTCGTACTTGCGGGCCTGCAGGCCGGGGATCATGCTGTCCCAGACCTGTTCGACGAACACGCACTTGCGCTTGAGCTGGTCGCAGATGGCCTGGGCGATGTCCACGTCGAAGCCGGTGGGCTTGCCATCGGGCGTCTTGTAGGTGAAAGGCTCGTAGGAGGCGTCGATCGCCACCTTGAGGTCCTGGGCGGCCACCAGGGAAGTCGATACCGCGAGACCGAGAGCGATGAGGTACTTGGTCATGACAAAGGCTGAAAAATGAGGGCCTCGCGCCTGCCGCAAGGCCAGGCCGCCATTGTAGGAGCGCCCATCTGGCCTGGGCGGTGCCGCTTTGGGGGATTTCCACTACACCAGCGGGCGTGCGCCCCGTGTCTGTGGCGGTGCGCCGCGCCCCGGTTTGGGGCGTCCTGGCCACCATAGGGGGTGGGGTATATTGCCCGCCATGCCTCCCGTCCTGCACGCACCGCTGATCGCCCGCACCCTGCTGATACTGGTTCTTGCCGCCGGGGTCTATTTTTTCCGGGGTTTCGTGGTGCCGGTGCTGGCGGCGCTGATCGTCGGCTTCGCCAGCTGGCCGCTCTACCGCCTCTGCGTGCGCCGCTGCAAGGGCAACACCACCCTGGCGGCCAGCGTGGCGCTGCTGGTGGTGCTGCTGGTGCTGGTGGCGCCGCTGACGTTGGCGCTGCACTACGCCATCCAGGAGGCCAGCGCCTTCATCGCCTGGCTGATAGAAGCCAACCGCAGCGGCGCGCCGGTGCCGGCCTGGATCGAAGCCTTGCCGTGGGTGGGGCCGACGCTGGCTGCCTACTGGCGCGAACACCTGGGCGAGCCCCAGGCGCTGGGGCACTGGATACAGGTGCTCAGCGGCCAGCACCTGGGCAACATCTACCGCACGCTGCTGGCGGCAACGGGCGATGTGGTCAACCTCGCGCTCACCGCGCTGTTCATGCTGATCACGCTGTTCTTCGTCTACAAGGACGGCAGCCGCATCGCAGCGCAGCTCGATGTCGTCGGCGAGCACGTGCTGCCGGAACGCTGGCAGCGGTTTTCCCGCGTGGTGCCCGCCACCGTCAGCGCCACCGTCACTGGCCTGACACTGATCGCCATCGGCGAGGGCGTGGTGCTGGGCCTGGCCTACTGGGTCGCCGGCGTGCCGTCGCCCGTGCTGCTGGGGGTCATCACCGGCTTCATGGCGCTGATTCCGGGCGGGGCGCCGCTGTCGTTCACGCTGGTGTCGCTCTATCTGGTGGGCTCCGGCCACTGGCTGGCCGGCGTCGGACTGTTCGCCTGGGGTTCCATCGAGCTCTTCATCGTCGACAAGACCCTGCGCCCGCGCCTGGTCGGCGGGCCGGTGAAGCTGCCCTTCCTGCCCACCTTCTTCGGCCTGGTGGGGGGCGTCAAGACCATGGGCATCGTCGGCCTGTTCGTGGGGCCGGTGCTGATGGCGCTGCTGGTGGCGATCTGGCGGGAGTGGCTCTACAGCATGAAACCCGGGGAGCCGCAGGACGGCGACCCCGGGATCAGGACGGACTGAGGCACCTGGCCCGGCCCTGCCTCAGCCCTCGAGGCGGATGTTGCCGTTGGTCACGATCTGCTTCCACACCTTGAGGTCACTGGCCAGCATGTTCTCGAACTGCTCGCGGGTCCAGATCGGCGTCGGCGGGACGTTCATCTGCTGCATCGCCGCCTGGAGTTCGGGTTCGGCCAGCGCGCGGTTGATTTCCGCGTGCAGGCGCTGGACGATGGCGGCGGGCGTGCCCTTGGGCACGAACACGCCCTGCCAGCCGGTGGCCGGGAACGGGTAGCCCTGCTCGGTCATGGTCGGCAGGTCCGCCAGCCGGGGGCTGCGCAGCTCGCCGTTGATGGCGATGGGCCGCAGCCGTCCCTGCTGGATGAAGCCCATCGGGGAGACGATGTCCGTCCAGCCGACGTGCAGCACGCCGGAACTCAGGTCGGCCAGCAGCGTGCCCATGGTGCGGTACGGCACGTGATTGATGCGTATGCCGGTGCGCTGCTTCAGCCACTCCATGGTCAGGTGGCCATTGGAGCCCACCGCCCAGCTGGCGTAGGACGGGTAGCGCTCGGGCTGCGCCTTGAGCAACTGCACCAGCTCGGTCAGGTTGCGGGCCGGCACCTCGGCGTTGACGACCAGCATCACGCCACCCACCGCCGTCAGGCCCACGGGCTGCAGGTCACGCAGCGTGCTGTGGGGAAGGTTGGGTATCAGCGCCTCGGCCATGACCGTGGACGAGGCGTTGCTGTGCAGCAGCGTGTAGCCGTCCGGCGCGGAGCGGATCGCCGCCGCGGTGGCGATGGTGCCGCTGGCGCCGGGCCGGTTCTCGATGACGAAGGGCTGTTTGAATGTCGCGGCCAGGCGTTCGTACAGCAGCCGGGCCATGGCGTCCGACGCCGCCCCGGGGCTCGATGGCAGCAGGACCTTGACGGGCTTGTTCGGCCAGGCGCCGTCCTGGGCCAGGCTGTAAGGGGTGGCGAGAGTGGCAGCCGCGGCGGCGGCGAACTGGCGGCGGTTGATGAGGTGTGTCATGAGGCGCTTTCAGAGGTGGACAGGGGAGGTGGGGGCGGTCAGGCGGGCACTTCGCCCTTGAGGGTGACGCGGTTGAGCACGCGTGGCTGCGTGCCGTAGTCGTGCACGGCGTAGTGCATGGTGCAGCGGTTGTCCCACATCACCACGTCGCCTTCCTTCCACATGTGCCGGTACAGGTTGTCCGGGGATGTGCTGTGCTGGTAGAGATAGTCCAGCAGGGGCCGGGACTCGGCGGGACTGAAGCCTTCGAACGCCAGTACGTTGTCTGCGTGGCCGATGTAGAGGGCCTGGCGCCCTGTTTCGGGGTGGGTGCGGACCAGGGGATGGATCGCGGAGGGGATGTCGGATTCTGCGACGCCCAGCATGCGGCCCAGGCGCATGCCTTTGAAATGCACCTTCAGGCCGCGCAGCATCTGCCGCATGGCGGGCGAAAGGCGCTCATAGGCAAGGTACTGGTTGGACCACATGGTGTCGCCACCGTGTGGCACCGTCACCGCCGACAGCACGGATATCTTGGGCGGCACGGCGGTGAAGGGGGCGTCGTAGTGCCAGGCTTCGGTGGAAGCCGTCTCCTTGGGAATGTCTCGGACCTGCACCACCTCCGGGAAGCCTTCCATGGGCTTGAGCATGGCCGTTACCACCGGCTCGCCCCAGTGCCGGGCGAACCGGAGCTGGGTCTCGGGGTCTATGAACTGTTCGCGGAAGACGAGCACGGCGTGCGCCAGGAAGGCCTGTTTCAGCAGGCCGACGGTTTCCGCGTCAAGCGGCTGCTGGAGGTCGATGTCGTCGACCTGTGCCCCGACGGCGCCTGTCAGTGGTGTGATCCGGATGCCCATCTGTGTCTCCTGTGTGTCTCTGGTGGCGGTTCAATCGGATGGCGGGAGCTTAGCACCAATAATTTATGTCGACAAGATTGAACTTGCGAATTAACATGCCACTGCGCCCATTGGGGTGCAGGCGGTTGGGGCGCGTCGAGTGGGTGGTCCGCTGCGGGGCACAAGCCCTCACCACGAACTAGGAGACAGAAATGAAGCGAACTCTGAAGAGCATGTTGCGCTGGCTGGGGGCGGCTGCCCTGGCGTTCGGCGCTGTGGTGCCGATGACCCAGGCGCAGGATGCCTACCCGAACCGCCCGGTGACCGTGGTGGTGCCTGCCGGCGCCGGATCGGGCACCGACCTGCTGGCCCGCGAGGTGCTGACCCGGCTGTCCCAGCAGCTCAAGCAGCCTTTCGTGGTCGACAACAAGCCAGGCGGCAGCGGCGTGATCGGCATCAATCAGGTCGTGCGCGCCGCGCCGGACGGCTATACGCTGCTCTGGGCCAACGGTTCGGTCACCGTGATGGCGCCCGCCCTGGTCAAGAACATCCCCTACGACGTGGCCAAGGATCTGGTGCCAGTGGCCCAGACCGCCGCCGGCGGCGTGATCCTGTCGGTCCACAAGGACTTTCCAGCCAACAACCTCCAGGAACTGATCGCGCACGTGAAGGCGAACCCCGGCAAATACACCTACGGCTCTTGGGCCGTGGGGTCGTCGGGCCATCTGATCATGGAGTGGCTCAAGAAGCAGACCGGCATGCAGATCAACCACGTGCCCTATCGCGCCACGCCGCAGTTGCTGGCCGAGCTGCGCTCGGGCGTGCTGCAGATCGGCTGGACCGACCCCGCCGCGCCGGTGCCATTCATCGAGTCCGGCTTCATCAAGGGCATCGCCATCAGCGGCAACGCCCGCTCGCCGCGCACGGCGCAGATCCCCACCATGGCGGAGCAGGGGCACCGCTTCGATGCGGTGGGCTGGTTCGGCGTCTTTGCACCTGCCGGCACGCCGCCAGCGATCGTCAAGCGCCTGACGGACGAGATCAACAAGATCCAGGCACTGCCCGAAATGGCCAGCCGCATGACCTTCATGAACTTCGCGCCGCCGCCGATGATCTCTGCCGAGGAGTTCGGCCGCATCGTCGTCAATGACCTGAAGACCTGGAAGAACATCGTGACCGACGCCGGCATCACGATGGAGAACTGATCCGGGCAGCGCGCGGAACAGCCACCGCGGTGCAGCCCGCAAACGGTGGCAGAATTCCATGGACCCGTGGCCCGCAGTGCTTGCCCGGCACCGCGGGCCTTGCCACGACCGGATGAACCCATACCGATGAGCAGAAGCAAGACCCAGAACATTCCCGATCTGTCGGCCTTGCTGGCCCCGCAGAACTCGCTGATGCTGGCGGTGGAGCAGGCGGTGCTGCGAGGGCATGAGTGGTCCCGCGCCGCCGCGCCGGTGGCCGAGCAGATCGCGGCCCGGATCGCCGGCGTCATCACGCTGGATCTGGTACACGCCGGTCAGCGGCTGCTGGAACAGGACATCAGCCAGGTGCTCCACGTGAGCCGCGCCCCGGTGCGCGAGGCGCTGCGCATCCTCGAACGCGACCGCCTCGTGGAATTCCAGCCCCGGCGGGGTGCGACGGTGACGGCACCGGATGCCAAGGAGCTCAATGACATCTTCACCGTACGTGGCGCCCTCTACCACGAGCTGCTCAAGCAGGTGATGGCCGAATGCCCGGAACGCCTGGAGGCGGTGCTGGACCACCATCTGCCACGCCTGGTCAAGGCCTCGGGCGAGTCGGGCGATGCCTATGCGGTCGCCAGCTTCCTGCTGAATCTCGCCATCTCCGACCTCTGCAGCAACCGCCTGCTGGCCGACCTGCTGAAGTCGATCTCGCTGCGGACCCTTCGCTACGTCCGCCTGGGCCGTGTCACCACACCGGCCTCCGTCGAGGCGGCGCTGAAGACCTGGGGCATCTGGCAGCAGGCCATTGTGGACCGCGACACCGAGGCGGTGCTGCGCGTCGCAGGGCAGCGCATCCAGGAAATGCGCGACGTGGCCATCCAGGCGCTGCAGCCCGATCGCCAGGCGGCACCTGCCCGGCTCAGTGGCCGAGCACGCGCAGCAGCCCCAGCGCCAGCAAAGCCAGGAAAACGGTCTCGCCCAGCATCAGCAGCACGGGCCTGAGGCCCACCGAGCACAGTTCGCGCAGCTGGGTTTTCATGCCAATGGCCGCGATGGAGGCGACCAGCAGCCAGCGCGACAGGTCGCCGCCGGCCTGACTGAGGGCGCGCGGCACCCAGCCGGTGCTGTTGAGCAGCACCAGCAGGCCGAAGGCCACGGCGAACCAGGGCAGCAGCGGCGGCTTGCTGGCCTGTCCCTCGAAGCGGGAGCGGGTGACGAACACCGCGAACACGATCACCGGCAGCAGCATGGCCACCCGCATGAGCTTGACCACCGTGGCCGTCTCGCCGGTCTCCTTGGACATGCTGAAGCCAGCGCCCACGACCTGCGCCACATCATGGATGCTGGCGCCGAGGAACACGCCGGCCTGCTGGCTGTCCAGGCCCAGCGAACGGGCGATCAGGGGGTAAAGCACCATGGCCACCGTGGACAGCGTGCTGACGCCGATGACGGTGAAGCTGGTGGCCTTGTCACGCTGGGGGCTGGGCGGCAGGGTGGCCGACAGCGCCAGCGCGGCCGAGGCGCCGCAGATGGCGGTGGCGCCGCCCGTGAGCATGCCGAAGGTACTGCGAAAGCCCAGGGCGCGCGCCGCGAGCATGGACAAGCCTATGGTCAGCACCACGCACAGCAGGACAATGGCCAGGGGCTGCCAGCCGAGCTCCACGATCTGGCCCACCGTGATGCGCAGGCCCAGCAGCGCCACGCCCACGCGCAGCAGGGCCCGGGCGCTGAAGGCGATGCCGGGCGCGCAGGCTTGGTCGGCGGCCAGGAAGTTCATGGCGATGCCCAGCAGCAGCGCGAACAGCATCACCGGGGCGCCGTAGTGGTCAGCCAGAAAGGTCGAGGCGATCGCCACCACCAGGCAGGCCATCACGCCAGGGAACAGCTCGCGCTCGCGCCGCAGCGCGAACCGTGAGGACAGCGTGCTCATGATGCGGACTCCGTGGCGGGCGCACCGAGCAGGTGGTCGCGGTAGCGTTCGCGCAGGGTCATCTTCTGCATCTTGCCGGTGGCGCCCAGCGGGATGGCGTCGACGAACACCACGTCGTCGGGCATCCACCACCTGGCGATCTTGCCGTCGAAGTGCGCCAGCAGTTCCTCGCGCGTCAGCCCGATGTGGGGCTTCCTCACGACCACCAGCAACGGGCGTTCATCCCATTTGGGGTGACGCACGCCGATGCAGGCGGCCATGGCCACGGCTGGGTGCGCCATCGCGATGTTTTCCAGGTCGATCGAGCCTATCCACTCGCCGCCGCTCTTGATCACGTCCTTGCTGCGGTCGGTGATCTGGATGTAGCCGTCCTCGTCCAGCGTGGCGATGTCTCCGGTGGGGAACCAGCCGTCCACCAGCGGGCTGCGGTCGGTCTGCCGGAAGTAGTGCGACAGCACCCAGGGTCCCCGGACCATCAGGTGGCCGGCGGTGCGGCCGTCCCAGGGCAGGTCGCTGCCGTCGTCATCCATGACCTTGAGGTCGACCCCGAACACGCAGCGCCCCTGACGCGCCTGAACCGCATAGCGGTCCTCGGCACTCCAGTCGCGCATGTGGCCCTTGATGACTGAGGCCGTGCAGAAGGGGCTGGTCTCGGTCATGCCCCAGCCGTGGATCACGTTGACGCCGTAGGTTTCCTCGAAGGTGTGAATCATGGCCGGTGGGCAGGCCGAGCCGCCGATGACGGTGCGGGCCATGGTGCTGAAGCGCAGGCCGTGCTGTTCGACGTGTTGCAGCAGCCCTTGCCAGACCGTGGGCACGCCGGACGACAGCGTCACGCCCTCGCTTTCGAACAGCTCATAGAGCGACTGCCCGTCGAGCTGGGCGCCGGGAAACACCAGCTTGGCGCCCACCATGCAGGCCGAGTACGGCTGCCCCCAGGCGTTGACGTGGAACATGGGCACCACTGGCAGCACGGTGTCCCGCGCCGACAGGTTGAGCGAGTCGGGCAGCGCGACCGCGTAGGTGTGCAGCAGGGTGGAGCGGTGGCTGTAGAGCACGCCCTTGGGGTTGCCGGTGGTGCCGCTGGTGTAGCACAGGCTGCAGGCGGTCTTCTCGTCGAAGTCCGGCCACTCGAAGCGGTCGTCCTGGGCCTGCACCAGGTCTTCGTAGCACAGCAGTGGCAGCGGGCTGTCTTGCGGCATGCGGTCGTGATCCGCCAGCAGCACGAAATGACGCACGCTTTTGAGCCGGGATGCGACCGCCTCGATGGCCGGCAGGAAGCTGAGCTCGAAGAACAGCACCTGGTCCTGGGCGTCCTCCGCTATCCAGGCCAGCTGGTCGGGGTGCAGGCGCGGGTTGAGCGTGTGCAGCACCGCGCCCGAGCCGCTGGTGGCGTAGTACAGCTCCAGGTGTCGGTAGCCGTTCCAGGCCATGGTGGCAACGCGGTCGCCGGGCTGAACGTCCAGCGTGGCCAGCGCGTTGGCCAGCTGGCGCGCGCGCCGGGCCATGTCGCGGAAGATGTAGCGGTGGATGTCACCTTCCACGCGCCGCGACACGATCTCCTGCCGGCCGTGGTGGCGCTCCGCGTGCTTCAGGATGGAGGAGACCAGCAGGTTCTGGGACATCATCAGCCCGTTCATCGGCCCTCTCCCTGCGATTGGGCTGCCAGCGCGCGTTCGCGTATCTGGTCCAGCAGTTCCAGCGCCCGAACGGCCGCCGCCTCGCCTCCGGGCACGTCGCCGCGCACGTAGAGAGGCCGCAGTTCCTCGATCTCGCCAAGCTGCCGCATCATCGGGCCTTCCACGATGCCGTACTTGCGCAGCGTGTTGACCACCAGCATGGAGGTGTGGATGATGTCTTCGCCGGTTGCACTCACGCCATGGCGGTGCAGGGCATAGTTGGCCCAGTGGGTGCCGGCCAGCATGGCGGCCTCGATCCGCATCTCCCAGTCCTGCGGGCCGCAGTGGCGCAGCGACCGCTCGATCCGCTGCGCCAGGTGGCGGTGGCGCTCCGGTTTCATACCAGGCTCCTTTCGCAGCGCTGCATCAGCACCTGGTACACCGTCTGGAAGGCTTTTTCGCAATCGTTCACGATGTCCCGCGAGGGTTCGCGTTCGCCACGCAGGCAGGGGTCGCGGTGCTGCTCCAGGGCTTCGAGCGCGTGCTCCAGCCGGCGGATGTCGTCCGGCACCTCGCCTTCGATGGGGGGCCAGCCGACGTGGCTGACGTCGCCGGGGCCGCGCAGTTCCCTGGCGTAGCTGCCGTCTTGCTGGCGGACCATGTGGACGCCGGGGATGGTGGAGAACACCGGGTCGTCGCTGGTCACGCCGGCCAGGTGCAGGCTGGCATTGAGCGCGTTGGTGCCGGCGGTCAGCGTGGTCCAGTACCAGAGCTCGAAGTCGTCGATGGGGTTGAACAGCTGCCGCAGGTGGGACAGCCGGTGGAACTTCTCCAGGTGCGAGGCGATGCGCATGGTGGTCTCCGTTCAGGACATGAGGGTGTCGTCGACCGCCAGCACGATCTTGCCGAAGTGGCGGTCGGTGAGCATGTAGGCGTGTGCCTCGGCCAGCTGGTCGAGACGGAAGCAACGGTCGACGGGCAGGGCGAGGCGGCCGGCCTCGAGGTGGGGCAGCAAGTCCCGGGCGCAGGCCTGCACGCAGGCCAGGCGCTCGGCCTCGCTGCGGGTGCGGAAGGTCGCGCCGATGAGCTGCAGCCGCTTGAGCCACAGCGCCTCCATGTCGAAGTCGGCGCGCGCGGCGCCCATGCGGGCAATGTTCACCAGCCGGCCCTTGATCGCGAGCGATTGCAGGTTGGCTTCGAGCACGGTGCCGCCGACGGCGTCGATGATCACGTCCACCCCCCGGCCTTCGGTGAGCTCGCGCACCCGATCGACCTGGTCCTCGCGGGACAGGTCGATCGCCTCCATGCCCAGCTCGCGCAGCCGCTGCGCCTTTTCGCTGCTGCGGGTGCTGCCGATCACCCGCGACGCGCCCATGGCCTGGGCGATGCGGAATGCCGCCAGGGCCACGCCGCTGGCCGCCGCGTTGACCAGCACGGTCTCGCCCGACTGCAGGCGCGCGTTGGTGATCAGCGCATCGTGCGCGGTGATGAACACGTTGGGGAACGCCGCGGCCTCGACCCAGGAGAGGTCATTCGGGACCCGGATCAGCGCATCCGGCGCGGCCAGCACGTACTCGGCTTGGCCGCCGTTGCCGTGGCCCATCACGCGATCGCCCTTGCGCCAGGCATGCACATGGCTGCCGACCTCGGCCACCTCGCCAGCGAACTCCACGCCTATGGGCAGGTGCTGCGAGCCACGGGCGTTGACCACTTGCTTGATCTCGCCCCGGTTCAGGCCGGCCGCGCGCACCCGCACGAGCACCTGGCCCGGGCCGGGCGGGGGCAGGGGGATGTCCATGACTTCGATGTGACCCCGCTCGGGGCCGGGAACGATGCGTGCTGCCTTCATGCTGTTGTCTCCGTCTTGGGGGGTGCTTGCCAGGGAGTTTATCGGAATTCTGTGTTGTTGTCGACATTAATTTTAATTGAAGCTATAGTATCGACAGACAGGGCCGGCAGCGGCCGCGGATATCCACCAGAATGCGCGCCAGCGCGAAGGAGACATGATGATCAAGGTCCAACGACTGACGCCCACCATAGGGGCCGAGCTGTCCGGCATCCGCCTCGGCGACGCGGCGCGTGACGACGCCCTGTTCGCCGACATCAAGGGCCTGCTGCTCAAGCACCGCGTGCTGTTCCTGCGCGACCAGGATCTGACACGCGCCGAGCACGTGGCGTTCGCGCGCCGCTTCGGCGAGCTGGAGGACCACCCCGTGGCCGGCAGCGACCCCGACCACCCGGGGCTGGTGCGCATCTACCGCAGCGAGGAAAAGAACCCGTACGAGAACAACTACCACACCGACGGGCTGTGGCGTCAGCGCCCGCCCATGGGTGCGGTGCTGCGCTGCGTGGAATGCCCCGAGGTGGGCGGCGACACGATCTGGGTCAACATGGTCGAGGCCTACGCGCGGCTGCCCGAGGACATCAAGAAGAAGATCGCGAACCTGCGCGCCAAGGCCAGCATCGAGCACTCGTTCGGCGCCGTCATGCCCATCGAGGAGCGCAACCGCCTGGCGGCAGAGAACCCGCCAGTGGAGCACCCGGTGGTGCGCACCCACCCCGAGACCGGCGAGAAGATCCTCTATGTCGGCAGCTTCACCACCCACTTCGTCAACTACCACACGCCCGAGAACGTGCGCTATGGCCTGGACAAGAACCCGGGCGCCAGCCTGCTGCTGCAGTACCTGCAGAGCCAGGCGATGATTCCCGAGTACCAGGTGCGCTTCCGCTGGCAGCCCAACAGCGTGGCCATCTGGGACAACCGCTCCACCCAGCACTACGCCGTCATGGACTACTGGCCCGCGCCCCGCAAGATGGAGCGCGCCGGCATCATCGGCGACGCCCCCTTCTGAGCATGGAGGCCAAGCCGGACAGCCGCCGGCGCATTTACCTGATGCGCCATGGGTCGGTCGACTACTTCGCCGCCGACGGAACGCCGCTGGAAAGCGACGGCGTGCCTCTGAATGCGCACGGCCGCGAGCAGGCCGACGCGGCCGGACAGTTGTTCGCGCAGCAGGGCGTGCGCTTCGACCGTGCGATCACCAGCAGCCTGCCGCGTACCCAGGAGACCGCACGCCGCGTGCTGGCGGCCTGCGGCCACGAGGCCATGCCCCTGGAGGTGGTGCCGGCGCTGCGCGAGATCCGCGGCGGCGAGCTGGCATCGATACCGGACGAGCGCCTGCGTGACGCTTTCACAGGGGCCTTCACGCGCACCCGCGACCCCGAGACCGCGCGGTTCATCGAGGGCGAGTCGATCGGCGAGATGCTGGATCGCGTGCTGCCGGCCTTCGAGGCCGTGCTGGCGCGTACCGACTGGGACTGCCTGCTGATGGTGCTGCACGGCGGCGTGAACCGGGCGCTGGTCTCGCGCGCGCTCTGCGGTGGCCGGGGGTTCCTCGGGCGGTTCGAGCAGTCGCCGGCCTGCATCAACATCATCGACGCCGGGGTGGACGACCTGGTGGTTCGGGCTGTCAACGTCGCCCCCACGCAATGGCTGCACACCCGGGGGCGCCACACCTCGCTCGAGGAGATGTGGGTGCAGTACACCCGTCACCGGGCCTGAGGCGGCTCGTCCGCATGCGCCGACAGGCCGCTGACCGACGCACCGTGAACCGTCTCGATGCGCTGGACGGCCAAGCGCAGCACCGCCTGGGTGTCGCGCCGGATCACGGCGCTGCGCAGGGCACGCCAGCTGGCCAGGGAGCGCCCCACCGTGTGCGGGGTGGCGGCCAGCCCCAGCCGGACGTAGCGCAAGGTCCGCAGCGACAGCGCCTTGAGCTGATCCACCACGAGGCGGTTGTCGCCCAGGTCCGCCAGGGACAGGTTCACCAGAAAGCTCTGCAGCGCATAGGCCTCGGGCGAGTCGAGCGCGGCGCGGGCCAGGCGCGGCAGGTGCTGGCCCAGCAGGTCCTGCAGCGCCAGGGGGCGGGCCTGCATGATGTCCGTCAGCAGCATGGTGAAGAGCAGGGTGCGCACCGTGAAGATGTCGTGCAGCTCCCGGGCGTTGGGTGCAGTGACGGTGGCACCCCGGCGCGCCTGCAGCTCCACCAGGCGGTCGCGCTCCAGGATGCGCAGCGCTTCGCGGATCGGGCTGCGGCTGATGCCCAGTGCGCGGCTGAGGTCGTTTTCCAGCAGGCGTTCGCCGGGCCGCAGGCGGTCCAGCACGATCAGACCGGCCAGACGCGCGGCCACCTGCTCGGCCACTGGCGGCGAGGTGTGGCCACCCGGGCCGCGCAGCAGTGCCTGCTCGACCGCCAGCATGGTGTCGTTCTTGGGCACCAGCAGGTTCAGGGGCAGGGCGGTGTCCATGGCCTCGGCGCTCATTGGGCCGTCCAGCCGCCGTCTAGCAGGAGGCTGCTGCCCGTGATGAGTGCGGCCGCCCGCGACGCCGCGAACACCACTGCCGCGGCAACTTCCTCCGGCTGGCCGACCCGCCCCAGCGGCAGCCGCTGCAGCACCCGTTCGGCGAAATCTGGGCTCGCCAGGCGTTCGGCCACCATGGGCGTCTCGATCACCGTGGGCGCGATGCTCACCACGCGGATGCCGTGCGGGGTCAGTTCCAGGGCTGCGGATTTGGTGAGACCCTCCATCGCGTGCTTGGCCATGCTGTAGACGGAGCGCAGCTTCTGCCCTACATGGCCCATCTGCGAGCCCATGTTGATGATGACGCCACCCCGCTCCGCGCGGCCGGGGTGCTCGAGCATGCGGCGCGCCGCCGCCTGCGCCACCAGGAAAGTCGAGCGCACGTTGAGTGCCAGCAGGCTGTCGAGCTGCTCCTCGGTGACGTCGACGAAGGCTGCTGGCGCGTTGCCTCCGGCGTTGTTGACGAGGATGTCCAGCATGGGCATGGCGCGCATCGCCTCGCGCACCTGTTCGGCATGGGTGACGTCGCACGGAATGGCCTCGGCGCGGCCACCGGCCGCGCGCACCTCGCCGGCCACCACTTCGAGCTCCTCGGCGTTGCGCGCCAGCAGCCACACGTGCGCGCCGGCCTGCGACAGCGCCAAGGCGCAGCTGCGGCCAATGCCGCGTCCGGCGCCAGTGATGAGCGCATGGCGGCCGTCGAGACGGTAGGGATTCATGGGGGCTCCTTGGATGGGTTCGCGACACTTCAAATTATTGATGTCGACAAAAATAGTGTATAGTCAAATCCATGGGCTTGCCAATCCCGGCGCCCAGCAACCACCCAAGGAGACACGACATGAGTGACGAAAGACTGGCACGGCTGGCGGGCAAGATCATCGATTTCCGGCTGCGGCCGCCCACGGGCCCGTACCGGACCTTCTTCACGCCCAACGTGGTGGGCTCGGTCAACCGGATACTCGGCCACGGCGTGCCGCGCTCGTACACCATCAGCACCGAGCCCTATCCGCACGCCGAAGACCGCGCCATTGCGGCGCTGATCGACGAGATGGACAGCGTGGGCGTGAAGATCGGTCTGATGAACGGCCGCCACTCGGTCAACCGTCCGGTGCCAGTCCACATCGAGGACAAGGACCTGGCCGATCTGACCGAGCGCACCGGTCGCCGCGTGCTGGGCCTGGCCGGCATCGACTTCGACAAGCCGATGAACGAGATCCTCGCCGGGCTGGACGTCGCCATCAAGGAGCTGGGTCTGGTCGGCATCTGTCTGGAGCCCGGACTGGCCCGCACGCCCATGTACGCCGACGACGAGCGCCTGTTCCCGCTGTACGAGCGCGTTGCCGAACTCAAGATCCCGTTGCTGTTCATGACCGGCCCGCTGGCCGGCCCAGACATCAGCCACACCGATCCCGTGCGCTTCGACCGCGTGGCGCGCCGCTACTCGACCATGCCGGTGATCCTCGGCCACGGCTGCTACCCCTACGTCACGGAGACCGTGGCGCTGGCGTTCAAGAGCGAGGTCACCGGCCTGCTCAATGTCTTCGTGTCGCCCGACGTCTACATGTTCGCCCCAGGGGCCCAGGCCTATGTCGAGGCGATCAACTGGCTGCCCAAGCGCTTCATCTACGCCTCGGCCTATTCGTTCTGCGGCGTTGAGGAGTCGGTGCACGAGACCCTCAAGCTGGGCATCAAGGACGACGCGCTTGAGGCCTACATGTACCGCAACGCCGAGGCGCTGCTGCGCGCGGCAGGAGTCTGAGATGGGCGAGCGCAACACCCAGGTACTGATGAAGCGCCACCCTCAGGGCATGGTGGTGCCGGAGGATTTCGACATCGTGGAGGCCGACATGCCCCGGCCGGGCCCCGGTCAGGCGCTGGTCAAGGTCCACCACCTGTCGCTGGACCCGTACATGCGCCCGCGCATGGACCCGCTGCGCTCCTACGTGGAGCCGCTGCGCCCCGGAGAGCTGATGCCCGGTGGCACCGTCGGCGAAGTCATCGAGAGCCAGGACCCCGAGCTGCCCGTCGGCACGTGGGTGGCCTGCCAGCTGGGCTGGCAGGCCTATGGGCTGGTCACCAAGGCTGGCGTGCGGGTGCTTGATCCCAAGGCCGGTCCGCCGTCGGCAGCGCTGGGCGTGCTCGGCATGACCGGCGTCACCGCGCACTATGGCCTGCTCAAGCTGACCGACCCCAAGCCCGGGGAGACGGTGGTCGTCACCGCCGCCTCGGGCGCTGTGGGCGGCGTGGTGGGGCAGATCGCCAAGATCCGCGGCTGCCGCGTCGTCGGCATCGCTGGCGGCCGGGAGAAGTGCGACTACGTGGTGAAGACGCTGGGTTTCGACGCCTGCGTGGATTACAAGGCACCGGATTTCGAGCAGCAGCTGGCCGCCGCGACACCCGACTATGTGAACGTGCTGTTCGAGAACGTCGGCGGCCCGGTCCTGGACGCGGTGCTGCAGCGCATGGCCGACCACGCCCGCATCGCGCTGTGCGGCAACATCAGCCAGTACAACGCCAAGGAGCCGTATGGGCTCAAAGGCCTGCGCCAGCTGCTGATGCACCGCGTCACAGTCTACGGATTCGTGATCGCGGACCATCGCGACTACTGGCCCACGGCACTGGCCGACCTGTCCCAATGGCTGCGCGAGGGCCGCATCCAGTTCAAGGAAGACGTCGCGCAAGGGCTGCAGCAGGCGCCGCAGGCCTTCATTGGCATGCTGACCGGCAAGAACTTCGGCAAGCAGCTGGTCCGGGTGGCATGAAGGCGGTCTGGTACGACGCCCTGGGGCCGGCGGCCGATGTCCTGCGCGTGGGCGAGCTGCCCACGCCGCTGCCCGGCCCGGGAGAGGTCCGGGTGCGGCTGGCGGCATCGGCCATCAACCCGGCCGACGCCAACCGGCGCGCGGGGCGCGGCCATCCGATGGAGTTCCCGCGGGTCGTGCCCCACAGCGATGGCGCTGGCACCGTCGACGCCGTGGGCGCCGGGGCCGACCCGGCCTGGCTGGGTCGGCGCGTCTGGCTGTATTTCGGCCAGCGCGGCCGGGCCTGGGGCACGGCCGCCCAGTACATCTGCCTGCCGCAGGAGCTGGTGGCGCCGCTGCCGGACGGCCTGGACTTCGCGCAGGGCGCCTGCCTGGGCATACCGGGCATGACCGCCTGGTGCGCGCTGTTCGCCGGCGGCGGCCTGCAAGGGCAGCGGGTGCTGGTGACGGGGGGCGCCGGCGCGGTCGGCCACTACGCCGTGCAGCTGGCCCGCTGGGCGGGCGCCCGCGTCTACACCACCGTCAGCTCGGCAGCCAAGGCCGCGCACGCCTGGAAAGCCCAGCCCCACCAGGTGTTTGACTACACCGACGGCCGGTGGGTCGACGAGTTGCTGGATCTCACCGAGGGGCAGGGCGTGGACCTGGTGGTGGACGTCGACGCGGCCGGCAACGGGGCAGCGGTGATGCGCCTGGCCCGGCCTGGCGCGCGCTGGGTGTCCTACGCCGGGTCGGCTGGCGCGCGCGTCGATCTGGTGGGGCTGATCCGCCGCAACATCGCGCTGCAGGGCCTGTACCTGTCCGGTTTGCCAGCGGATGTGCGGCGTCGCGCGCAACAGGGCATCCTGGGCTGGCTGGCCCAGACGCCCGATGCCTGCCACACGGTGGATCGGGTTTTCCCGCTCGAACGCGTGGTCGAGGCGCACGAGGCTGTGGAGTCGGCCACCAAGCTGGGCACCGTGGTCGTTGATTGCAACTGAACGGGTGACAGGAGACATCTCATGTTGATAGGAGTCCCCGCCGAAACGGCGGCGGGAGAGACACGCGTGGCGGTGACGCCG